>JAWOHL010000036.1:0-32434 GCA_046485185.1 Candidatus Fermentibacteraceae bacterium | reverse complement strand
GGAGTCGATAAGCTTCTGCTGGCCTGTGTAGAAGGGGTGACAGGCCGAGCAGATGTCATACTTCACGTCACCCACAGTGGAGTGGGTGCTCACCGTGTTGCCGCATGCGCAGGAGAACACGGCGGGTTTGTACTTGGGATGAATGCCCTTTTTCACTTGAAATCCTCCATGGGAAAAACCGCACGAAATCTATTCCGATGTGACCAGGTTGTCAAGGAAGCGCTTGTTGGAATTGTGTTTGGAAAGCTGCTTTTTGAGTGTTTCCATGGCTTCCACCGGGTTCATTTCCACCAGGATCTTGCGCATGACCCAGACCCTGCTGAGAGTGTCTTCGGAGAAGAGAAGGTCTTCGCGGCGGGTGCCCGAGCGGGTTATGTCGATGGCGGGGAAGATCCTGCGGTCCGCCAGGCGTCTGTCGAGGATTATCTCGCAGTTGCCGGTGCCTTTGAACTCCTCAAATATCACTTCGTCCATACGGCTGCCTGTATCCACCAGTGCGGTGCCCACTATTGTGAGGCTGCCGCCCTCGACGATGTTGCGGGCCGCGCCGAAAAAGCGCTTCGGGCGCTGCAGGGCGTTGGAGTCCACTCCGCCGGAAAGGATCTTGCCCGAGTGGGGGACGACCTGGTTGTTTGCCCTTGCGAGCCTGGTGATGCTGTCGAGCAGAATTACGACATCCCTGCCGCACTCAACCATGCGTTTTGCCTTCTCGAGGACGAGGTCGGCTATGTGAACGTGCCGTTTGGGAGCCTCGTCGAAGGTTGAGCTTATCACCTCGGCCTTGACGTTGCGCTTCATGTCGGTGACTTCCTCGGGGCGCTCGTCGATTAAAAGGATGATGAGGTGGGATTCGGGGCTGGTGGCCGTGATCGAATTGGCGATATGCTGGAGGAGGATGGTCTTGCCCGCCCTGGGCGGCGAGACTATCAGCGCCCTCTGGCCTTTGCCTATCGGGGCGAGAAGGTCCATTATGCGTCCGCAGTACTCGTCGGGCGATGTTTCGAGGGAGAACTTCTCTTCGGGGTAGAAGGGGGTCAGATCGTCGAACTTCCTGCGGTTCCTGCTGGCTTCGGGGTTGAGCCCGTTAATGTTCTCCACCCTCACCAGTGCGAAGTACTTCTCGCCTTCGCGGGGTCTTCTGGCCTGCCCCGTTATGGTGTCGCCGGTGAGAAGCGAGAACTTCTTGATCTGGGAAGGTGAAACGTAGACGTCTTCGACACCCGGCAGGTAGTTGCACTCGGGGGACCTGAGAAAACCGTAGCCTTCGCCCAGAACCTCCAGAACACCCCTGGCATAGTCAAAGCCGTTTTTTTCCGCCGATGCTTCGAGAAGGCTTTGGATCAGCTCGCCTTTTCTCACGCCAGAGACCCTTTTTATGCCGATCTCTTTTGCGAGGGCCTGCAATTCGGCGATTGTCTTGCTTTCGAACTCGCTGGAAGTGGGCCCGGTGAATGCGGGATGGCTGCCCCTGGAAGACGGCCTGGGCTGCGCTTCAGGCTCCCTGTAGTCCCGGGGTTCCCGGGGGGCTGCGGGATCCTTCCGTTTCTGCTGTCGGTTGTTTCTATACAATTGTTGTGAGATTCTACCGCGATGAAGGCGGAATACAGGTTGACCAACAAGAACAAGGTTGAGGCTGAAGGCTGAATTGGGTTGTTCCGGAAATGGGCCTGCGCCAAACTGACATGGTAATCATCTCAGTTCGCGTCAACCGCGTCAACCCCCTCCACACGCTCCGGTGTTTTCGTTACATTCACCATCATGGAGACAGTTCTGAGCGTAGTATCCCATCTGACCTTTGCCGTTCTGGCCGCCGGTTATCCCGCTACGGGCACTTTTGTCGCGACAGCGGCGGGCGCCGTGCTCCTTGCTGCCACGCTGCTTTTCGCGTGGCACCTCCATGTGCGCGACAGCACTCCACGTTCGGGCGTGGTGTTGTGCGTCGCCGCCGCGGCTTCCCTTTCCGTCAGGCTTCTGGGGGGCGCCTTCACCCCCGCCGTTGCAGTTTATCCCCTTCTTTTCCTCTGGATGCGAATGCCCACCATTGAAGGGCCTTTGTACCACGCGGGAATCATGGTTTCGGTTACCGAGCTTCTGGGGCATCTCTCGCCGGGATGGGGAACCCCTTTCGCTCTGCTCAACCTGCTTCCGGGTGGTCTTGCCGCTTTCGCAGCGCCGTTTTTGAGCATGTTCGCGGCCGACCTCCTGCTCGAGCGTCATTCGCGTCCGGGCGTGCAGCGCCTGAGCGCCCGGAAGGAATCCCTCCCCGGGTTCTTTCCCGAAGATGTTGCCAGAAGCATGCTTCCCCTCCTTCACAGGGCAACCGGCGCCAACGGGGTTTTTCTTGTGGTGCGTGACGGAGCGGGCGCCCTCAGGCTCTCCGATTTTCTCGCGTCGTCCGGCTCGGTGCCCGAGTCTTTCCTGCCGGCCGCATCCGATCCCTTCATGTCTGCCGCCCTGAGGTCTGAGGGACTCGTGACCATGGAGGCCACTGTGGACCGGAGGCTGCCCTGGTACATGGAAGATCCCGGCACGGCAAGCGTGGTGATGATACCGCTTTCCCGGAACGGTATCGTCGGGGGGGTCTATGTCTGCGATTTCTTCAGCAGACCCGCTCCGGCCGAGGCCGGCGAGGTTCTGCTCGACGGCGCCGGGGTTCTTTCCTCTGCATGGGGAGACACTGCCGGCCCCGCGGGCGGCATGCTCACGGACATCTGCATCGAACTCGGTTCCGCGGGAGTGCTGAAGGCGGCCGTTCACTCCATGGTGGTCAACCTCGCCAGGCATATCCACAGTGCCACTGTCACCGTTGCGGTCCTCACCGAAGACGCCAGGGAGCTTCAGGCCTACGAAACCCTGGGCTCCATGAGCTCAGGACGCAGGGGGCGGCTGTTTCCTGCGGACAAGGGCCTGGCCGGCTGGGCCGTGTCGAATCGCCGGGTTGTCCATCGCAGGGCCGTGGGAAGGGGCGATTCCTCGATAAGACCCTTCATCTCCGATGACGACCCCCAGCAACCGGTCGGTTCCTGCTGCGCCGTCCCGCTTTACTCGGAGAGGGCTGTCTTCGGTGTGCTGGTGGTGGAGAGCCCCAGTGAGAACGGGGTGACTCCTGAGCACTCGAAGCAGCTCGAGGCTGTCGGCGCAGTATTTGGCGTGTTCTCAGCGAGAATGGCGACCCTTGAACGCTTCGAATCGCTTTCCGACCGTGACAGGCTGACCGGGCTGCCATGCTACTCGGCATTCCAGGAAGAGCTTCTTGGTCTTGTCGACGATGTCAGGAAGGGGCTTTCCGTGGCGGTGCTCGCCGTTGACATCTGCGGTTTCCGGGCGATGAACGGCGAGTACGGGCCCCGTACCTGCGACACCCTTCTGGGGGAGGCCGCGAAGAGGATCGCGGACACCCTTGGCGGAACGTACGGGATGACGAGGTTTTCACCGGGTAGGTTCCTAGTCTGCATCCCCGGAGCCGATCGCGCCGCCGCGCAGGCGTGCGCCGTGAGGATAATGGAGGCCTTCAGCGTCACCCTCTTCGCAGCGGGGGAGAGGGAGCTTGCAATGTCGGTCGCCGTGGGTGGGGCGGTTTCACGCGTGGACCGCATGATCCCCAGGCTGCCGGGTTTCGCTGAGGAGGCCCTGGGCGCCGTGCTCAACAAGGGTGCCGGACCGGCGGTCCTTTCCGTCGACCAGTTCGGGAAGACCCAATGCTGATGACAAGGCGTGTTTTTCTCGCAGCAGTGGCGCTCGCGATAGCGTGGCTGAGCCATCGGCCCTCCCTTGAACCCCCTTTCATGCTCTTCGCGCACCAGGACAAGGTGTTTCACTTCCTCGAGTTTGCCGGACTGGGGTTCGCCCTTCACATCAACCGCGACATCTTTCGGAGCAAACCCTTCCTGTGGTCGAGCCTTTCAGGACTTTGCTGGGCAGCCCTGGATGAAGTGCATCAGCATTACGTTCCTGGAAGGTATTGCGACATATTGGACTTCTCGGCCGACGCCGCCGGGCTGTTGACCTCTCTTGCCATTTTTCGTTATCTATCAACTATTGGGAAGCTTCGACCCGGTACTGATCAGCGCAAAGAACGGAAAGAGGATAACCAAGCTTGACAGTTGATTCCATCCGCTTTAGGGTACAGTTCCCAAGAGAGTTTTCTGTTTTTCTTTGATCCAGGGGATGAATCCCTTCGGGGGTTCGAGGGGAAGCAAGTGCACACAATCAAACGAAACCGGAAGGAGGTATCGGGGATGGCCAGGACTCGCAGCATTTGCCTTGTGATTCTTGCCGTATCCCTGCTGCTCACCGCCTGCGGCCCGAGCCAGGAACAGATCCGCGCCCGGGACAACGCCCGCTCAGCAGCACTCGCCGCTGAAGCCAGGGTTGTCAGCCTGCAGAACGAGTACGAGCAGCTGAACCAGCAGATTCCTCAGCTTGAGCAGCAGATCCCGCAGCTCGAGCAGGAAAAGGCAGAACTCCAGGCCGAGTACGAAAGTCTCGGCGGGACAGGCCGCTAGGAAGGGATGAGAAATGCGTAATCTTTTCGTATTAGCTCTGATCCTCGTCGCGGCCGTGGGCTTTGCCCGCACCTGGTCCGCGCAGGAACTGTCACAGCTCAGCCAGGCCGAAGTCGAAGCCTGGGGCAACAAGAACATCGACCAGCAGATCGCCTACTGGGAGTGGCGCAAGGCCGAGGCCGACGCCCAGGCAGCCGAGTGGGAAGCCAGGGTCCTTCCGCTTCGCGCCCAGCGGGACCAGCTTCAGTCCACTGTGAACCAGCTCAACCAGGACATCTCCTGGCTTCGCGGCGAGATCACCCGCCTTCGCGGTTCCGGTGTTACCCACCTCATCGTCGAGGGCGAGACCCTGTGGAGAATCGCCAGCTACCATTACTACTTCAACAACGGCAGCGAATGGCCCAAGATCTACGACCGCAACCGTGACACCATCAGCGACCCCAACCTGATCTACGCCGGCCGCACCCTCATCGTTCCGGTGCCCTACGCCAGCAGCTACACCGTCATCGAGGGCGACTTCCTGGGCAAGATCTCCGGCTACGGAATCGTCTACGGCGACCGTGGCATGTGGCCCCAGCTCTACGAAGCCAACCGCGACAAGATCAGCAACCCCAACCTGATCTTCCCGGGCCAGGTTCTCACTATCCCCCGCGGCACAACCCGCGGTACGACCCGCTAACCAGCGATAGTGAACCGTGTTTCAGGCTCCCTGTCCCATTCGGGCGGGGAGCCTGTTCACTTGAAGCACCCATGAAGCCCGCGACGGGAAGGCGCATCCCGCTACCTCCCGAAGACGCCAGGCACATCCTTGGCCCCGGCGATGTCCACCTGCGCGAGATCTGCCGCGAACTTCGCGTCAGCGCCGTTTTCCGTGACTCAACGCTGGTTGTGAGCGGAAGCACCAGGTCCCTCGACAGGGCTCAGGCAACGGTCGAAAGGCTGCTCTCAGAGCTCAGGTCGTGCGGGTCAGTGAGTTCGGCGGCTGTGGCCAAAGCCATGGAGTTTCCCGGAATGAAAGCTGCCGGCATCGTGATGGACGTTCCGGGGAGGTCGGGCAGGATTGTACCCCGCTCTCCGGGGCAGGAACAGTACATTAAAGCCATGCTGAGCCACGAGCTGGTTTTCGGCATTGGCCCGGCCGGAACGGGAAAGACGTTCCTGGCGGTGGCCGCTGCGGTGAGCGCACTGCGGGACGGAAGGGTTGAACGGATCATACTTACTCGCCCCGCGGTCGAGGCGGGGGAAAACCTGGGCTTCCTTCCCGGCGACCTGCAACAGAAGATCGACCCTTACCTCAGGCCCATCTATGACTCCCTCGACGACACCCTGACGCCGGCCGGTACCGCGAGGAACATGGAGGCCGGCATTATCGAGGTGGCACCCCTTGCGTACATGAGGGGTCGCACGCTCAACAATTCTTTCGTTATTCTTGATGAAGCCCAGAACACCACGCTCACACAGCTCAAGATGTTCCTCACAAGAATGGGTTACGGGTCAAGGCTCGTGGTGACGGGCGATGTTACCCAGATAGATCTGAAGCCCTCATCCGCGTCGGGTCTTGTAAGGATTCAGAAGGTTTTGAGGCAGATCCCCGGCGTGGCATTCATCTATCTCGAGAAGGAGGATGTGGTAAGGCATCCGCTGGTTCAGAGGATAATCGAGGCTTTCGGAAGCTCGGAGGAAAATGATGGGTAACTGGGGCAGGCAGGGCATGACGGTTGTGGTGGCCGGGGGCTTCCTTGTGATCTGGTTCGCCCTTTTCGGCGGCAAGGCCGTGCTGTCCGACGTCAATCCCGTTCTGGGTCAGCCTGTTCCCGAGGGCATAATCACACCGGTGGGCTTCGAGCTCGAGTACAGCAGCAAAACGCTCGATTCACTGAGAGGCATTGCCCGTGACGCGGCGCCGGTTTTCGTGGTACGCGCCCCG
The DNA here is from genome assembly GCA_046485185.1 of Candidatus Fermentibacteraceae bacterium. Taxonomy (GTDB): domain Bacteria; phylum Fermentibacterota; class Fermentibacteria; order Fermentibacterales; family JCC-6; genus UBA6080. The sequence continues at coordinate 26,002 of JAWOHL010000036.1, read as the reverse complement.
GGCGTACGCATCGGATCCATCGAGAACCTGCGACAGGAGCTTTTGGTCTTCGGGGCCGATTCCATCTTCGTGGCCGGAATTACCCGCAATGACTACTACGGAACCGGTCTGATCGACGAGACCCAGCTCAGAGCCATTGGCTCCAGCGATTCGGTCGTGCTTGTGCTTGACGACGAAAACTTCATGCCGGGCACCTGGGAGAGCCTCACCGATGTCGCGGAAGCCAGAGAGTTTTTAAGACGCGACCTGCTGCCGGTTTTTTCCGCCGCTGTCGCCGAAAGCATTTCAACACTTCTTCGGCCGGACCTGACGCCTGCGGTCAACTTCCGTGACAGCGCCATGAAAGCCGCGGAAGAGCGTGTGCCGATCGTAGAACACTCCTACGCTCCGGGCGACACACTGCTTTCCCCCGGTGACATACCCGATGACGAGTTCTTCCGGGTGTTCGACGCCATGAACAGTTCCCTGTCCTACCCCGGTCCCCTTCGCACCGGGGCGAGGTTCATCCCCGCAGCGCTCCTTGTGCTGCTTGCCGTGATGTACGGCGCCAGGGCCATGGGAAGAGTTCTCACATCGCCGTCTCGGGTGCTTCTGCTGGGAAGCATCTGGATGGCATCCCTTGCCGCAACGGGCCTTCTTTGGCAGATGGCCGGTTCAGCCCGCCTCCAGGTTATTTCCTTCAGCGTTTTCGGCGCATGCATGACCGCTGTATTTTTCGATTCCTCAGGGGTTTACCACGCCTGGTTCCTTGCCATGATATTCAGCGCGGCAGCTGCGCTGGGAAGCGGAAGCCCCTTCACGGCCTTCATGGTTTCGGCCGTTCCCGCGGTGTTCGCCTCGGGGGTGTTCAGACAGCTCACCGAGCGGGATCTGTCCCTCTCCCTTCTGATATCCGTGGCGGGCAGCCTGCTTGTCTACTGGGCGCTCCACACGGCATGGATCGGCCCGGGTTATCCCTTCGACGCTCCGGTCATCATCACCCTTTTCGTGGTGCCCTTCGGTTCATTGGCGATAGCCAGGATACTTGTCCACCCCATTGAGATGACCTTCAGGGTAACCACGAGGCTGACGCACGCCAGGCTTCTCAGCGATGGCCATCCGCTCCGGGTCAGGATGCGTGAGGAAGCCATGGGAACCTACACCCACTCGCTGCAGGTGGCCGAACTGGCGGCCGCGGCAGCCACGAAGCTGGGCGCCAACCCCGAGGTCGCCAGGATGGGCGGCTTCTATCACGACATCGGAAAACTGAAGCAGCCCGGGATGTTCATCGAGAACATGATGAATCAATCATATTACAACCCTCACGACTATATGGACCCCCGGGAAAGCGCGGCCCTTGTAATCGACCACGTGCAGCAGGGGGTCAAACTTGCCAGGAAGCACCACCTGCCGTCGGAGGTGATCGACATCATCCGTGAGCACCACGGAACCGGGCTGACCATGAGCTTTCTGGCCAAAGCCCGAAAAGAGGCGGCGCCTGACGAGGTCGTTGACGAGGACGACTTCCGGTACCCCGGGCCAAAACCGAGAAGCATCGAGGCCGCCCTGGTGATGACGGCCGACTCAGCATCCAGCGCCTCAAGGATGCTGAAGAATAAGAGCGAGATAGCAGAAACGGTGAAGCGCACCATAAAGGAAAAGGACGCCGAAGGTCAGTACGACCTGTGCGGCTTGACAAGGTCTATGCAGGAAGATGTCTGGCACGTGTTTCTGGACATACTTCTGAAAGCGGACTATGAAAGGGTGAAAAACTACCCCCATGGAGTTTGACCGGCATTCGTCCCTTATCATCGAAGTGGTCCTGGAGAGGCCCGATCCGGTTCTTCAGGGTCTGCATGAAAGGCTTGCCCCGATCCTCGAGGGCGACGGCAGGATCGAAGTGGTGGTGTGCGACCCAGGCATGATGCGCATGCTCAACCGGCGGTTCAGAATGCTGGACAGGCCCACCGACGTGCTCACATTCGATCTGTCTGATCCCGACGGCCCCCCGGAAGGCACCATCTTCGTTGACGGCAGGATGGCCCCGCCCCTCTCCGAGGTCCTTGAACGCATCATCCACGGATGGCTTCACCTGAGGGGTTTCAGCCATCACACCCCCGAGAAGGCGGAACTCATGGAGCAACTGACCGCCGACTTCCTTGCCGGGGTGTCGAAATGAGCCCCAGTTTAGACTTCAGCCTCCACATAAGCCCCAGCCCCATTGAGGCCGTTGTTCTTCTGACAGGTCTGTTGCTGACGGCCGCTGCCTCCTCGGCTCGGGCCGCCCTGCCCGGCCTGGTGGAGCAGGAGGGCCGCGATCCCGCCCAGAGGCGCCGCGAAGCCGGTTCAAGGCTTCGGATCCTCTGGCTTTCGCGGGTTGCGGGACATACCCTTCTGGGTTCGGGCTGTGCCCTCCTCGCAGGCGCTCCGGGCGGCGATTTTGCACCCCTGAGCTGGCTTGTCCTGCTTGCGGTCTCGATACTTCTGTCCGAAGTCCTTCCGGCCTGGCTTGCCCACAACAACCCCGACAGGGCTGCCCGTGTCCTGAGATTCCCCATGCTTGTCATGCAGGTGCTCTTCACCATTCCAGCAGGGCTTTTTCTGGGCAGGAACCGTTCCGACGAAGCGGTACCCGAAGAGTGGGCTTTCACGCCGCCCGACATCATGTGGCTTGAACAGAGACGGGAGAAGGGAGACGCCGGCGATCTCGAGAAGGAACAGGAGATGGTGGATTCGGTTCTCTCCTTCTCTGACAGGATCGTGCGTGAGGTCATGGTTCCCCGCATCGACATGGTATCGCTGCCCCTGTCCGACGACCTCGCCGATGTGGTGGAAAAGGTCAGGAAGGCCGGCCACTCACGCATTCCTGTCTACCGTGAGAAGATCGACGACATCGAAGGTGTGCTTTACACGAAAGACCTGCTGGATGTGCTGGCCGACGGCGGCAAGGGGTTTCACATGAAGGAGCTCCTCCGGGAAGCCTATTTCGTGCCCGAGTACAAGAGCATAGACGAGCTGTTCCGCGAGTTCCAGGCGCACCGCATACACATGGCCATCGTGGTGGACGAGTACGGTGGCACCGCTGGCATAGTCACCATGGAGGATCTGGTGGAAGAGGTGTTCGGCGAGATCCGCGACGAGTACGACACCGAGTCACCCCTTTCGTTCTCGCTCGGGAGAGGGGCGTTCAGGGTGGACGGAAGGCTTCCTGTCGATGACCTGAACGACCTGCTGGACACATCCTTCGAGGAGGACGACGACTACGAGACCGTTGCCGGCCTGGTCTACCGCAGGCTCGGGCACATCCCCCGTCCCGGTGAGACAGTTACCGTGGAGGGGCATCTATTCACGGTCGAGAAGGTCAGGGCCCAGCGGATACTCCTTTTAAAGGTCGCTCCGACGGAAAGGGCCGATTGAGGCTTACCACACCGGCGTTCGTACTGAGACGGGTACGCTGGAGCGAATCATCGCTTATACTTACCCTGTACTCCCTTGATCTGGGAAGGGCCAGCGGCATGGCCAGGGGCTGCCTTCGTCCGAAGGGCAGCTTTCTGGGCAAGGTCGAGCTCTTCAGTGAAGGGGAGTTCTGCCTCTCCCGCAGGGAGGGGCGTGAGTTGGATACTGTCGTCGAGGCATCCGTGCTGGCGCATCGTGAGGGCCTTCGTGAGGATCCCCGGGCTTTCGCGGCCGCAGCGGTGTTTTCCGAGTGGCTTCTGTCGGTGGTGAGTTACGGCAACGAGCCCTCTGAACCGGTCTACCATCTGCTGGACAACGTGTTCAGTCTGCTGGAGGGCGGGGCATCTCCAATGCCGGTGCTGTGCGGCGGTATCCAGAGGCTTCTGGCGCTTTCCGGCCACGGGATGCAGGTCGAATCCTGCGCCCTGTGCGGAAAACTCGACCCCTCGCCGCCCCGCTGGAACCCGTCCGCGGGAGGGGTCGTGTGTTCGGGGTGCGCTCCGGGAGGCGAACCGGTAGCACCGGGGCTTCTGGGTTTTCTGGCGAAGTCCGCCGGAACGCCCCTCGAGAAAGTTGTGAAGGTCAGGTTGTGGCCCGGCGGGTTCCGGCAGTGCCTTGACCTTCTTCGGGAATACACCGAAACCCACCTTGAGAAGAGGCTTCCCCTGAAGGCCCTTCGAATCATGGAGGACATGCTCGATGCAACCTGATAGAGAAAAAGAAATCGAATCGCAGGAAACCGGCCGGGACCTGATGCGCGATGTCATAAGCCTTTGCAAGAGGCTTGGTTTTGTTTACCAGTCGGGGGAGATTTACGGCGGTCTGCAGTCCGCGTGGGATTACGGCCCCCTGGGCGTTGAACTGAAGCGGAACATAACCGACCTCTGGTGGAACGAGATGGTGCGCACCCGGAACGACGTGGTTGGCGTGGATACCGCCATAATCACCCATCCGGGGGTCTGGGAGGCCTCGGGACACCTCAAGAACTTCCACGATCCACTGGTGGACTGCAGGAAGTGCCGGGGCCGATTCAGGGCCGATCAGCTACAGGGCGACTCATGCCCCGAGTGCGGCGGTGAACTCACCGAGCCAAGGGATTTCGGCCTGATGTTCAAAACATTCATGGGCCCTGTCGAGGAAGACACTGCCGTGGCCTACCTTCGCCCCGAGACGTGCCAGTCGATCTTCACCCATTTCCAGAACATCGTCACGTCCACCCGGATGGTGGTGCCGTTCGGCGTGGCCCAGACCGGCAAGGCCTTCCGCAACGAGATAACGGTGCGTAATTTCATCTTCCGCAGCCGCGAGTTCGAGCAGATGGAAATGGAGTTCTTCACAAGGCCGGAAGACGCCGAAAAATGGTACCGCTACTGGATAGACCGCAGGCTGGGGTGGTACACCGAAACACTGGGTGTCAAGAGCGAAAACCTCAGGCTGCGGCCCCACGACCAGAGCGAACTGGCACACTACGCCGCAGGCTGCACCGACATCGAGTACCGCTTCCCCTTCGCAGGGGGTGACGGCTTCGGTGAGCTGGAGGGAATAGCCAACCGTTCCGACTACGACCTCAACGCCCACATGACAGCGTCGGGAAAGGACCTCCGCTTCCACGACACCATCTCGGGAGAGAAGTTCATACCCCATGTGGTGGAGACGTCGGGCGGCGTGGGAAGGACCTTCCTCGCGGTTCTCCTCGACGCGTACCGCACCGACGAGGTCGAGGGCCGCGAGAGGGTTGTGCTTTCACTGGACAGAAAACTGGCACCCGTGAAGGCAGCCGTTCTGCCCCTTTCGAAGAAGCTTTCCGATGGGGCGGAAAACGTCCTGGAGGCCCTTCGGCCACACTGGCCGGTGCTGTTCGACGTCACGGGTTCCATAGGCAAACGCTACAGAAGGAACGATGAGATAGGGACTCCCTACTGCGTCACATTCGATTTCGACAGTCTGGAAGATGGAAAGGTCACCGTGAGGGACCGCGATTCCCTCGGCCAGATCAGGGTTGACATCGCGAACATCGTTGAAGTAATGGCCCGGCTCATTATAAGGGGCTGGGAGGAATAGGAGGCACCCCGGCATGTCCCTGCCGAAAAGGTACGATCCCCGGGAAGTCGAAGCCCGGCTTCAGAAAAGCTGGGCGGAAACCGGCATTTACAGGTACACCCCCGGCCATGGCCGGCGCGTTTTTTCCATAGACACCCCGCCACCCACGGTCAGCGGCATGATCCACATGGGCCATGTGTTCAGCTACGTTCAGGCCGAGGTCGTGGCACGGTACCGCCGGATGCTGGGCGATCAGGTTTTCTACCCGTTCTGTTTCGATGACAACGGGCTTCCAAGCGAGAGGTTCACCGAGCAGGTGAAGGGGGTCAAGGCCACAGACATGTCCCGGGCCGACTTCGTTACGCTCTGCCTCGAAGTGACCGCCGACGCCGAAGAGCAGTTCAGGGACCTGTGGACAAGGTTCGGTTTCAGCTGCGACTGGAGCCTTCTCTACACGACCATCGATCCGTGGGTGCAAAGGATCAGCCAGCGTTCCTTCCTAGACCTGGTCGGGAAGGACAGGGTCTACAGGAAGGAATCCCCGACCCTCTGGTGCCCCGAGTGCGGAACGGCCGTTGCCCAGGCGGAGACGGAAGACAAAGACATCCCCGGTTTCTTCCACGACCTGCTGTTCCCCCTGGCTGACGGTTCGGGAAGCATTCCCATCGCCACCACCCGCCCCGAGCTCCTGCCGGCCTGCGTTGCGGTCTTCGTGAACCCCGACGACAGCCGCTACAGCCATCTTTTGGGCCGCAGGGTCAGCGTCCCCCTGTTCAACCGCCAGGTGACCATCCTGTCCGACCCGGCCGTCAGCATGGAGAAGGGTTCGGGCGCTGTGATGTGCTGCACCTTCGGCGACACGACGGACATCCAGTGGTGGCAGGACTATGGCCTCGAACTACGCATTATCCTCGACAAGCGCGGCCACATGAATGAGAAGGCCGGGTTCCTCCAGGGCCTTTACTGGAAGAAGGCCAGGCAGGTCATTGCCGGGAAGCTCGATGAAGAGGGTTACGCAAAGGGCGGAAAAGATATAACCCACCCGGTGAATGTTCATGAACGGTGCGGCACACCCCTCGAATACCTCGTGAACCAGCAGTGGTTCATAAGGATACTGGACTTGAAGGAAGAGCTTCTGAAACGGGGCGGCGAAGTGGACTGGCGCCCCTCCCACTTCCGTGTCAGGTACGATCACTGGGTGGAGAACCTGAGGTGGGACTGGTGCATATCAAGGCAGCGGTACTTCGGGGTCCCCTTCCCGGTGTGGTTCTGCGCGGACTGCGGCCAGCCCGTCTTCGCGTCGCCGGGGCAGCTGCCGGTCGACCCCCTGGCGGACTCTCCGGAAGAACCGTGCCCTGGTTGCGGGTGCACCAACTTCCTGGCCGAGACCGACGTCATGGACACATGGGCCACAAGCAGCCTCACTCCCCAGATCAACATGAAGTGGGGCGAGGAAGATCAGCGTGACATCACGCTGCCCATGAGCCTCAGGCCCCAGGCTCACGACATCATAAGGACATGGGCGTTCTACACCATCGTGAAGGCTCACCTTCACAACGACTCGACACCCTGGAACACCGTGATGATCTCCGGCCACGCCCTCAACCCCAACCGTGAAAAGATGTCGAAGAGCAAGGGCAACGTGGCGGGCGACCCCCTGGCGGCGCTCGAGGTCTACAGCGCCGACGAGCTCAGGTACTGGGCGTGTTCCAGCAGGCTGGGGACGGATGTGGTCTTCAGCCAGGACGTTCTGGGCGAGGGAAGACGCCTTGTCACGAAGCTCTGGAACGCTGCCCGGTTTGCCGCCGGACATCTCGAAGGGTTCACTCCCGGGGAACTCCCCGAGCTGCACCCCTTCGACAGATGGATACTGGCAAGGCTTTCGGTCTCCACCGCAAGGGCCACCGCGGGCATGGACCAGTTCGAGTACTCGTCGTGCATCTCCGAAGCCGAGACCTTTTTCTGGAAGGCGCTGTGCGACAACTATCTGGAGATAGTGAAGTCAAGGCTTTACGGCGAAGGCCAGAATGCGGCAAATGCTGCCCGGTACGCACTTTACACCGCTCTTTATGGTGTTCTCAGGCTTTTTGCCCCGGTGATGGTGCACATAACCGATGAGCTATACGGCCTGGTGTTCAAGCTGAACGAGAAACACGAGAGCATACACACGGCTCCCTGGCCCGAAGCGGGAAAGCCCGACCCTGAAGCACTGAAGTACGGAGAGATGGCACTGCTCGTAATCGAGGAGGCCAGGCGCCACAAGAGCGAGAACAACCTCTCGATGGCCACTGAACTGGCCGGAATGACGGTATGCGTTCCCGAAGCTGACCTTGCGGCACTGAGGGAGTTCGAGGCCGACCTCATGGCGGTTACCAGGGCGAAGCGCATGGATTGGGCCATCGGGGAGTTCTCGGCAAGGGTGAACTGAGAGCTGGCCCCTTCCGTTCGGGCGTTCTATATTCAAATCCGGCAGCGAATTCTTCTGAGGGCAACCGACTGAAGGGCGTGCCATGAACGGGGTGCTGAGGGCGGCGCTTGAACTGGGAAGTGCGTTGCTTCAAGGGGGCTCTCCCGAAGAACTCCTCGAGAATACCTGTTCCATTCTCACCTCAGACGGGGCATTCCGAAGCGCCTTCGCTTTCCTGAACGGCGATAACGGACGCCCCGTTTTTTTCTGCTCATCCCGTACCGAAAAGGACATTCGGAAAAGGATCGCCTTGGGTGAGTTTCCCCCCTTTGTCCGAAAGACCCTCGAAACACCTGGAACGGTCGAATCAGATGATTGGACTGGTCACCGGCTTTTTGACGGGGCTTCGGTCACCGGGGGGTTGTTCGTGCGGTGCCAGGGTGATTATGACCCGGAAGCCGGGAGCATTCTCGAGTACATTGCGGGCGACCTTTCCCGGGCTTTTTCCATAAGCCGGGAAACCAGGGATCACAGGGAAGCCGAAACGCTCCTCGCCGAGGTCTATCAGAACGCCCCGCTCCTCATTCTCCTTGTGGGCCGTGACAGAAGGATCCTGCAGATCAACGCCGCCGTATGCGATTTCACGGGAAAGCCAGCTTCGGAGATGACGGGTCTGGTGTTCGGCCAGGCCATGCGCTGTCTGAACTCCATGGATGATCCACTGGGCTGCGGGCACGGCCCCAGCTGCGCAGACTGCGCAGTCAGGAACGCTGTCATCGAAACGCTCGAAACCGGCTGCAGCCACTTTCAGCTTGAAGCCGTACTCCCTTTCGAAGTCGGTGGGACCCGGAAGTCGCTGGCCCTCCTTGTCTCGACTTCAAAAATAGACCACATGGGAGAACCTGTGGCACTGGTGACCATTCTCGACATCACCGAGCGCAAGGCCGCCTCGGACGAACTGCGCGAAGCCCACTCCAGGCTTTCAACCATCATGGAGATCACGAACACCCGAATCGACATTATCGACGAGCAGTTCAACCTGGTATACGTTGACCCGGGGTGGAGGAGAATCCACGGCGACCCCTCGGGAGTCAAGTGCTACACCTACTTCATGGGGATAGACGCGCCCTGCCTCAACTGCGGCATTCCCCGGGCTCTCGAGACCGGCGAGACCCAGATCGTCGAACAGGTGCTCCTGTCTGAAGACAACAGGGTGGTCGAGGTCCACTCCATTCCCTTCCGGGATGCTCACGGCAGAAGACTGGTGGCCGAGTTCAACCTGGACATCACCCGGAGGAAAAAGCTGGAAGAGGAGCTCAGGGAGGGAGAGAAGTACCTCCGCAGCATTTTCAGGGCGGCGCCCATCGGGATAGGGATAATCACGGACAGGGTAATAGGGGAAGTGAACCCCACCATGTGCGCCATGACGGGGTATTCCCGTGAAGAACTTCTGGGAGCCGGCGCCAGGATGCTCTATCCCGACGAGGACGAGTTCGTGTTCGTGGGAACCGAGAAGTACAGACAGATCGCCGCAAAGGGAACCGGCACCGTACAGACCCGCTTTCGGCGCAAGGACGGCCAGGTGATCGATGTGCTTCTCAGCTCCACACCGATTGACCCTTCCGATCCGTCCAGGGGGGTCACCTTCACCGCTCTGGACGTGACGGGCACCAGACTTGCAGCCCAGAGCCTTCTTGAGAAGGACGAGTACAACAACGCCCTGTTCAACTCTATAAATGACGGTGTTCTCGTCAACGACGCCGATACCATGGAGATACTTGATGTGAACGACACCGTGTGCCGCATGTACGGCTACACACGTGAAGAAGTGATACACAGGCGCATCGCCGGACTCAGCGTGGACGAACCACCCTTCGACCGGAACAGCGCGGTGGAACACCTGAAAAGATCGAGGCACATAGGCCCCCAGGTCTTCGAATGGAAAGCCCGGCATAAATCCGGAAAGAGATTCTGGGTCGAGGTCAACGCCACTTACGCCGAGATCGTGGGCAAGCCACGTTTCATAGTCACGGTCCGCGATGTTTCCGACAGGAAGGCGGCCGAGGAGGAGAGACTGAAGCTCGAAAGGCAGATCAGCCAGACCCAGAAGCTCGAGAGCCTGGGTGTCCTCGCGGGCGGTATCGCCCACGATTTCAACAACATCCTCATGATAATCCTGGGCAACGCACAGCTCGCCGCGGCTGCAACTCCCCGGGACTCACAGGCGGGCGAGAGCATACAGCACATCGAGCTGGCCGCCCGGAGGGCATCGGAGCTGTGCAGTCAGATGCTTGCCTACTCGGGAAGGGCGACCTTCTCAAAGGAGAGGGTTGACCTGGCGGTGCTGGTGAAGGAGCTTGCCCACCTTCTCGGAACAACGATATCGAAGAAGGCCGAACTGCATCTGGACCTTGCGAATGAACTCCCGACCGTTCTGGGTGACCCGGCCCAGCTGCGTCAGATCGTGATGAACCTGATCATCAACGCGTCGGAAGCCCTGATGGGTAACCCCGGGGAGATCAAGGTCAGGGTCGGCCTTGCAGATGTTTCGGAAGAGGAGCTTTCAGACTACCGGTTCAGCGCCGCGTCAGGTCCGGGGACCTACGTGATGCTCGAGGTCGCCGACAACGGCTGCGGAATGGACGAGGAGGCAAAGTCACGGGTGTTCGAACCCTTTTTCACCACCAAGTTCACGGGCCGGGGCCTTGGTCTGGTGGCGGTTCTCGGGATAATCCGCGGTCACGGGGCGGGAATACTTTTAGAGAGCGCGCCCGGTGAGGGAACCGTTGTGAGGGTTCTGTTCCCCCCTCTGCGCAAGGTTCCGGAAGCGCCGATGAAGGAAGCCGGCACGCCCCCTTCCGGCTTATGGAACGGCCACGGCAACCTTCTGCTTGTCGATGACGAGGAGGAACTGAGGGGCCTGGGCGTAAGGATGCTTTCGAGGCTGGGTTTTCATGTCGTGACCGCTTCGGACGGCCAGGAAGCCGTGGATGCCTACAGGCAAAGCAAGGGCAGGTTCCGGGGGGTCATCCTCGACCTCACCATGCCCAGGATGGACGGACTCGAGGCCTGTACCGAGCTGAACCGCATGGATCCCTGCGCGAAAGTGGTTCTCATGAGCGGCTTCAGCAGCGAGGACGTGGTGACCAGGTTCGAGGGGAAGGGAATAGCGGGCTTCCTTCAGAAACCGTTCACCTTCGAAGACCTCAAAAAACTGATGTCCGAGGTTTTCCCCTAGCCCTGCATTTCTCACCAGCCTCATGAAGGCGGCGGGTTTTCGGGGTTTCAAGCTGTTTGAGCTGGGTGCCTGCCCTGGTTTTCAGGGGTAATGCGATGCTGGAGGGCCGGCGGCGGACTCCGCTGAGTGTTTCGGGTGTATCACCGCCACAGGGAGGATTTCATGAACTGGGTCTTTGTTCTACTGGCAGCGGTCGCCGTCGGAACCGTCTTCGGTGTTGGTATGGGTAACCACAGGAAGGCCAACGTAGCGTTCCAACTTGTAAAGAACCGCAGGGAAGACATCCGGCGACTGCTTGAAAGGGTCGAACTCGAGGAAGCTCCCGAGTATGTGCCTGGCGCAATGTGCTACGGACCGATGGCCTATCCTGAAAGGGCCGAGTACATCTGCCCCGTTTGCGGGGAGAGAACGTTGTACGGCTCACCGGAAGCATGGTTCCTTCAGAATGACATACACAACATGCGCAGAATGGCTGAAGGTCTATCGGAAACGGGGTACTTCGAGGCTTTTCTTGAGGAGACCTTCTGCAGTTTCTGCAATCCCGGTGCTCAAGGCAGTGTTAGGCTGGTGATCGTGTACGAAGAGGGGGACACGGTCAAAACTGTCGTGAACCTTCAGGATCTGAGTATGATCCAGGGTTTGCTTCGCGGTGGTCTTGTCTTCCCGGGCGGGACGGATAACCTTCTTCCCCTGAAGGACAGGGTGGACCGCCTCCGGACAATTCTTGGCATTGAGTAATGTCTAAAGAGGATAACCCATGAGCTGGATGAACGTGATGCTCATCATCCTGCCGAGGGAACACGACGACAGGCTGCAGGTGATCCTGGGCAGCGAACGAACCGGATCGCGGTGCCCTCCTTCCTGAGAGCGGCCTCTGCAATTCAGTGATGAGATTTTCAGGCTAGAGCAGCCTGTATAGCGTGAACAGCCCCAGGATAAGGGTGGCCGCACCGACGATGAGCGTGAAGTTCTTGAGCTTCATCCGTTTCACCGCAATGGCGCTCAGGGGGACGCTGCAGACTGCGCCCAGCATCAGGGCCGGCGCCGCACCCCAGTCGATGTCCACGCCGGTCACAAGGTAGGCCAGAACGGCGACAAGACAGGTGAAGCTCTCCGCCATGCTCGTGATGGCCACTGCGCTTTTCGTTGCCACACCGCTGAGTATCTGTCCGCTGGTGACAAGCGGGCCGTACCCGCCCCCTGAAAGGCCCTTGTTGAAAGCCGCTGCCACCCCGAGGCCGGTTATGCGTCTCCAGCTGAACCGGGGGGTGCTGCCGTGCCTTGCAAGGATCAGGATGCCCATGGCTGTCACGATGAGCCCGATGACGAGCTTGAGATAAAATGCCGGGATGGAGATTGCCAGAAAGGCAGCCCCGACTGCGCCCACAAGGCTCGAGACCCCGAGGACCCAGGCGATACGGGCGTCGGGTGACCTTGGGATGTAGCCCAGCGCGCCCATTTTTTTCACGATGCGGTGTTCCGGCGTGTTCCTGAAGTCGAAGAAGGCGTTTCCCGCCCGGTGATGAATGAAAGCAGCCATCCCTCCGGTGACGAGCTCGGAAAGGAGGACCGCCGGCACGATCTCTACAGGGCTGAACCCCATCAGAAGAAGAACGGGTGTGAGGGTTGTGCCGTACCCCATTCCCAGGGTGCTGTCTATGAATTCGCACACGAAGGCCAGCAGAAAGACCGGAACGGCCTGCAAAAGGTTCACGCCCCCAGATTTTTTTCCAGGACCCTTCGAAGAAGGGCCGCCAGGTCAGGGTCAGCCGAGGGGTCAAGTGTGATGTTGAGCGTTATCTTTACGGGCCGTTCCGCGCTCGGGACGCGGGAGTCGCCGGTGGGTTCAGGCACAGTGTCCGGTGCGGGGGCCGGGCCGGGAAGTCTCGTCAGGTCCGAGAGGATCTGCAATGTGAGAACCATGTAGGCCGTCTCAGTTTCGCTGGCGCCCGTTTCCGCCTTGAAGTACGCCATGGCGGCTTTGCCGTTCAGACGGGATGAGCCGTCGTTTCCGCCTTTGCATAGGGCCTCGGCGTAATTCTCCGCCACAGCTTTGCCCAGTATTGAAAGCTTTGCCTCTTCGTCGGGTGCCGAAAAATACTTCCTCCAGACCTCGGTGGGTTGGAACGAGCTGTCCATGAACCCGAGGTAGTGAAGGAGTTCGAGGAGCCTGACATCGGACTGCCTTCGAAAACCAATGCCCGCCATGAAATTGGAATCGACTTTGCCGGGAACGGTGGTCTGGGCGAGCGCCTTGAAAAAAGGCGCGATACTGGCCGGTTCCCTGATCGCGGGAATGACGCTCATCCAGCCCCCTTTCCATGGATACACAGAGTTGCATTATCATAGCATATTGCCGGTTGCGGACAACCGGGGAGGGATTATGAAAGTCCTGCTCTGCGCTCTTTTTATCACGTCGACAGTCTGGTCAACGGATTCCGCCTCATTCAGGTATCTCGGGGCGTCCCGCGGCCGAACCCACGCTGCCTGGATGTCATCCGGGGTAGAGCTTGAAAGTGGTTTTCCCTGGGCCACGGTCGAGCTGTTCACAACTTCCCCTTACAGGGTCCTTGAAAGGCACACCGTGCTGATATCCGACGCCTCCGGTCACGAGGAAACCACGGCTGACAGCGCTATGGCGCTTGCTGCTGGCAGTCTCGAGCGGTTCGGCATTTACAGCCAGTACGGCGGACAGGTCCTTCTCGACCACAAGATAACCGATGCCGGTGTATCACCCGACACCGTGGTGTTCTGCATGGAGCCCCACTACACCTGGTACCCTGCGGTCACCTTCACCATGATCCTCGAACAGTTGCCGTCGGGCACCGGCGAGCGCACATCGGAGTGGCTGCCCGAACCCGTTCTTCCCAGGCTCATCATGACCGACGGCCGCTCACGGGCGCTGGTGTATCGCGAAACCGAAGCCCCCGAAGAGTACAGTCAGTCCTTCGCATACAGGATATCCAAGGTCATCCGCCTTAACGGAAGCATACTTATTGTAGTTCTCAACGTGATGGAACCCGGGTCCGACGGCCCCTACCTCCGCTACCGGGTCCTCGCGGTCGACTTTCCCATAGCATGGAGGAACTGATCTTGAAAACCAGAAACCTTCTTCCTGTGTGTCTTCTTTCCGCAGGGCTGACCTTCACCGCGTGCGGCGATGACGAAGCCAACCCGGCTGAGTCCGGAACCCCTCCCACGGCTTCGACCCTTTCCTCAACGGTTACGGGCAACACGGCCACACTCAACTGGAGCCCTTGCCCCAACGCGGATTTCGCCGATTACACTGTCTTCCGGTCCGCAACGGCCGGCATCGCCCAAAACCCTTCCTCGGCAACCATCGTCGCTGTCATCAGCCAGTCCGGAACCGTAACCTTCAGTGATCAGGGACTTCCCTGGAACTCGGACTGGTACTACGCCGTCAGAACCACTGACACCGAATCCCTCACTGCATGGAGCAACGAGGCTCCGGCATCCATCCCGGACTCCAGCGGTGGTGGGGGTGGAGGGGAACTGTCTTGCTACCAGGTTCAGGGCCAGGCCGAAGCCTCGCCCTACGAGGGGCAGGAAGTAAGGGTCACCGGCATCGTCACAGCCGGAGGCGGAGAGCTTTACGGCGGCTATGCGGTTCTTTCCGACGCGGGTGGCGGCCCGTGGAGCGGCCTCGTTCTCTTCGGCGACCAGGCCGCAACCCTCTCCCGGGGCGACAGCATCAGTGTCAGCGGTGAGGTCAGCGAGTACTACGGGCTCACCGAGCTTTCATACCTCGAAGACATCTCCGTTCACAAGACCGGGCTCACCCTTCCCACGCCGGAAAGCCTCACCACCCTTCAGGTGAACGCTGAGCAGTGGGAGGGAGTTGTCGTTTCGGTCACCGATGCCGTGGTCGAGGAGGCGACTCAGTACAGTTACCGGATCAACGACGGCAGCGGCGCCTGCTACCTGGGCAACCGGGGCGACTACACCGAGCCTTCGGTGGGCGACACCGTATCCGTCACGGGTCCCCTCTTCTACGAGTACGACCAGTGGCGCATCCAGCCCCGCGACGATCAGGACGTTTTTTCGAGCGGCGGTGGCGGAGGCGGCGATGTCCTCTCCTGCTACCAGGTCCAGGGTCAGGCCGAAAGCTCACCCTACGTGGGCCAGACCGTCAGCGTAACCGGCATAGTCACTGTCGGGGGAGACGAGTACTACGCGTCGGGAAGTGCGCAGTACGCCGTTATACAGGACGCTGCCGGCTCGGAGTGGAGCGGCCTTGTGATATACGGTTACGACGGCGTGCTGGACGACCTGTCCCGGGGGGACAGCGTGGTGATAACCGGCACCGTTGCCGAATTCAACGGCCTCACCGAGATAACCTACCCTTCGATAGATTTCCGTGAACCCGGGCACCCCGTTCCGGAACCTCAGGCCCTCACCACCGCTTCCCTCTCACAGGAGAAGTGGGAGGGTGTACTGGCGGTGATAACTGACCTGACGGTGGTTAACCCCGACCTGGGTTACGGAGAGTTCAGCGTGACCGACGGGTCCGGTTCATGCGTTGTCGATGACATGGGTATCTACGGGTTCACCGTTACGCAGGGGCAGCTCTTCGAGTCCATGATCGGTGTGATCTGGTACTCCTTCAGCAACTTCAAGCTCGAACCCAGAAACCTTGAGGACATAACGGAGTAGGCGGCAACCAGGGGAAGGCGGTGCCATGAGAAGACCAGCTCTTGTTACTGTGACGGCTCTGGTGATGCTTCTTGTCTCTTGCCAGCAGGGGAACCCCACCGAGCCCCCGATTCCCCCGGGGCCCTCGGCCCTGAGCGGCAGGATAACGGGCGGCAACACCGCCGAGCTCAACTGGACACAGTGCCCCGACACCAACTTCCTCAGGTACAGGCTTTACCGGGCGCGCTCGTCCGGGATACAGCAGAACCCCGATCAGGCGACCATCCTGCTCTCAACGGAAGACATCACCCAAAGGAGTTTCTCGGACACCGGGCTTTCAGCGGGACACTGGTACTACGCCGTCCAGACCGAGAACGACGACAACCTCACGAGCTGGAGCAACGAGGTTCATCTGCAGGTTCAGGTTCAGGCCAAGTCAGACCGGCCTTAACCACTCAGCCTCCCGGGCAAGGCCTTCCTCAAGGGTGTGTTCAGGGTGCCAGCCCAGTATCCGCCCGGCCTTTTCGGTGTCGGCCCATGTGTCGGGCACGTCACCGGGGGGCACGGGCATCCTGTTCACCGATATGCGGGTATCCAGGATGTCTTCGAGTATCCCTATCACCCGGTTCACCGAAACCCTGATACCGCCGCCCAGGTTCATCACAATCCCGCCCGATGACCGGCCGGCCAGGATCAGGGCGCGGGTCACGTCGTCGACATAAGTGAAGTCGCGGGTCTGGTTGCCGGTTCCGAAGAGTGTTATCGGGGTTCCCGCCAGAGCGCTGCGTATAAAGCGGTTAAAAGCCATGTCCGGGCGCTGCCCCGGGCCGTAGACGCTGAACAGGCGAAGGGCCGTCCAGACCAGGCCGTGATTGCTTCCGTAAAGCCTTACAAGGTTTTCGGCCGCCAGCTTGGTCACCCCGTAGGGTGAGTGCGGGACGGGAATGGTCACATCCTCCCGCATGGGCATCTCCGAAGGGATGCCGTAGACCGACGAGGACGAGGCGAACACGAAGTGCTCGACGAAGCCCCTGTGAACGGCCCACTCCAGAAGGTTCTGGGTGGCGGTTATGTTGTCCTGTGTGTACTGTGAGAAATCACTCCCCCAGGATTTGCGGACCCCTGCCTGAGCTGCAAGGTGGTAAACCACCACGGGCTCTTCCGGGGGCAGAATGCCCTGGATGAAGGCGGTTCCCAGGGAAAGGTCATGGGGCGAGAAGCTGAAGCCCGGGTGGTCCGAAAGGTCCCTCAGGTTCCTGTGCTTCAGGGCCACATCGTAGTAATCCCGCAGGCAGTCGACACCAAGAACATTCTCACCCCGGGAGAGAAGCCCTGCGCAGAGCCTGCTTCCTATGAATCCCGCAGCGCCGGTGACGATGCTCGTCATTCCCCGCTGTCCTCTGTTATGCACCATGTGGCCTGTCCGTTCTGCTGAAGCTGAAGAAGGTAACGCATGGTGCCGATTTTCAGGGCAACGGGAAGGAACCCCGGGCCGAAGGGGGCCAGGCAGGTGAATACCCTGGGGTCGGGCAGTTCGTCGACGAAAAGATCTATATGGGGAGGGGGAACGGGGCAGGTGGGGTATTCGGCCATGTGGCTCAGAAGAAGCTCGCGCAGGTCGTGCCAGTCCGGGCTTTCGTAGCTGAACCCTGCTGCCCTGTAATGCCCGCCGGCGCTGGAGAATGCGTCCCGCATGCTCACCAGGAAGCCGGCCATGTTCCAGTCCCCCACGGAACGGGTGTCGCCGACCAGCATGCCGTCCTCTCGCCTGGTGACCACTATGGTTCCCCGGCGGTGGATCCGGCAGAGCCTGCTGGCCAGAGTGCCTCCCATCCCCGCGGGAATGTCGTCCATGAATACCATTATCATGCCGAAGGCGTCGGCCTCGGGGTCTTTCAGGTTCATTGACCTGCCCACCAGCTCGCTGAGAAGCTGCCCCCTCTCCTCACTGCTTTTCACCATCTGTTTCCAGAGGGTCCTGCACCAGCGGCGGTCGTAGCTGAACATGAAGTCAAGCATATTCGAGATGCCCGAGCTGTAACCTTTTCCGATGGTGCTCGTTATGTGCGAACGCACCATGGATCCGGTCCAGTTGCCTGCGCGGCAGGGCCACTCCTCCATGAGGAGCTTCAGGCCTTCCGTCAGATGGTCGATCCGTATGAGTGAGAAGCAGTGAAGAAGGTAGCGGTTCCACTCGGACAGGGGAACCCTGTCGCTTATGGTTCCCAGGGCCGTGGCAGCCAGAAGCTGGGGGTCGTTCTCGTACCTGGGAAGTATGGACGTGAGCGCGGCGTAAAGCACGGCGCAGCCAGCAAGGTCGGCCGCAGGCGGGCCCGAGGGCTGGGGGTCGATGATTCCGTTGGCGTCGGGTAACGGGGGGTTGAGCATGTGGTGGTCGGTGATGACCACGCTGGAACCGTTCCGCCTGGCCCAGGCAACTCCTTCGACGGCGCTGCACCCGTAATCCACCGTCAGAAGGAGGTCGCCCGGTTCAAGAACGCCCTGGAGCCTTCCGGGGCGGATGCCGTAGGTTTCGATCTCACGACGGGGGATGAGGGGAACCACTGTGTAGCCCTCGTTGCGAAGGATCTTCAGGCCCACGAAGAGCCCTGTGATCCCGTCCATGTCATCGTGCCCGTAAAGAACGATCTTGCCCCTGCGCTTCTTCAACGCCATGAGTTCATGGGAAAGGACGTCGAGATCGGGAAGAACCCTTTCCCACCGGGGTTTTGACGGAAGCCACTTTTTAACGGGATCAGGCGTGTCCGGGAAACGGCTCTTCAAAACCTCGAATGCAAGGGGCGTAAGCTTCGTGCGTTTAATTACGCGCTCGAACTCTAGTGTGCCTGGTAGTGCCATGCCTCCCATAAAGCGGAAAACTAATTGAAGGTTAATAAATTATTCAACACTATAGCATTACGCCAAGAAGCGGTTTTGTCAAGACAGGTTATTATCTGAAAGGGGCCTCAGCGGATGGAGCGCTCCAGCTCTTCGATACGGCGGCGGGCTTCCTCGCGTTCACGGCGGATGGCCTCGAGGGCCTCGTCGTTCTCGGTGAACCTGAGCTTTTCGTAGGGGTCGAGCTCGGTGCGGTTGAAGAGCGGGCCGAAGGTGACTTGGACACCGATGGCTATCTTGGGTGCCTGGCCGGGGTCGGACGGGTCACGCTCATCCCCGGAGCGGAAGTTCTGCTCGATCTCGGCGAAGGCGAGCCGCACGGAGATGTTGGGCGTGATATCGTACTCGCCCCCCGCGTTCAGGTCGCGGCCGTCCCACTCAACGATAATCTCGGATTCGCGCGTAGGGTGGAACATTATGCTTCCGAAAAGGCCGGGGACCGGGTTGCTGAAACCGTCATCGGATCCTTCGCGCTGGGTGAAGCGGCCTATGCCGTAGCCCAGGCTGGCACATACCGGAATGCTGACGTAGTAGCTGAAGTCTTTGGTGATTACGGCGTAGGCGGAGAAGTTCTGGCTCTCGCCGTAGTCGTACAGGCTGTCGCCCTCGGAGAAGGCTTCGTAGTTCTCCTCGCCGATGATGTTCTCGCAGCCTATGGCTATTCCCGGAGTTTTTATGGTTTCGAGAAGGAGCAGCGCACGGGCGGTCCCGCTGATGCCCCCCTCGCTGACGTATGTCGCGCCGACCTGCCCGCGGCTGAATACTCCCGCTTCAAGGTACGCGCCGTAGGCGAATTCGGTGGAGGAGGACCCCGATGAGTCCTCGATGGAGAATGGGGCGAACGTGACTCCCACGGCGACCTCGGTGTGCCTCAGGAGATGTGCGCTGGGCGTGTCGATGATACTGAAGTGCGACCAGGGCACTCCGCCTGCCAGGGAAGAACCGATGACAGCGAACAGGCACAATGCGAAACCGTATCTCACAGAAATACCTCCATACCCCCCATTGTCTATCTCAAATAATCACACTCCGGGAGGCAAAGGTCAATCCTTCTTGAAAAAACCGTGCCGCGAGCCGTACTTACCCGTATGGGGAAACTGTTCACAACCATTGTTCTTCTTGCCGGCGCGCCCGCTCTTTACGGCGCCTTCGAACCCTGCGTCGAATCACCCTGGCTTTCCGGGTTCGCCGCCGCCCTGTTCCCCAGGGCACCCTCCGCCATGGCCCTCAACCCAGCCGCTCCAGGCATGCTCGACCGCCGGGGTTTTTCGGTCAGCGCCTCCCGCCCCTTCGGCCTCTCACAGCTCGGGCGTCTCGCCATTGCTGGAAACACCGCGATCTCGGGCGTGGGGGTGGGTGCTCTGGCATCTGGTACGGCTTCTTCGGGCTACTCCGAGTTCACCCTTGCCACCGCTGCGGCGTTCAGGCTGTCAAGGGGGCTTGTGGCAGGGGTTTCCCTCTCCGCACGCAGGCTATCCATTGAGGGTTTCGGGGCGGGTGGCGCGGTGGGGGTCGATGCCGCCATTGTGGCAAGGCCAACCCAGGGGGTCTACCTCGGCGGCGGTTGCAGGGGGCTTTACTCGTCGGGGCTGGGGGGCGCAAACGCCGTACCCCGAACTCTGTTCGCGTCGGCGGGCGTCGTTCCCCTCCATGGGCTCAACATCGCCCTCTCCGCAGCCTTTCACCAGTACTCAGGGGCGGAATACGGGGTGCATTCATGCTTCTCGCCCCACCCCCGGGTGGCTATTGGCGTCGGTTGCCTGTCCGGCCCCGCAAGGCTTTCCTTCTCTCTCGGCATCGATATCGGGAAGGCCTCTTTCAGCTACGGCTACGGCACACACCCCGACCTTCAGGGCAGCCATCTCGGGGAGGTCGCCTGGGGTAACTCAGCTTTCTTCCCGGCCCCGCTCTCACAACCCTCGCCACCTGAAGCCCCGGTGGTCTTCCCCGTGAACGTGAACACCGCAACTTCCAGAGAACTCGACGCCATCCCCGGCATCGGTCCGGCCAGGGCGTCGGCCATTCTCCAGTGGCTCTCCGAAAAGGGCCCGATCCAATCCCTGCAGGAACTCCTATCCGTCCCCGGAATAGGCCCCTCCACTCTCGAAACTCTCAGTCGTTATCTTACTGCAGAATGAAAATATCATCCCTTCTTGTCCTCTTGCTGCCAGTGGCTCTTGCGGCCGCCGACGCCCGCATCCGTTTCGAGAGGCGCTACCCCGATCCCCGCGGCATTCTCGAACACCATTGGGAAGGCGACGCCTGGGCGTTCTTTCACCGTACCACCTTCGATGCCGGAAAGCTCTCGGGTGTCCTGCTGCTCGAAAAGGACCCCGGCGAAAAGTGGGGTGACCTTACCGCTGGCGGCCTGCAGTGGGTCCAGGGAACAACCCTTCAAAGCGTGTCGGCGGGTTTTCTCCGCCTCGGAATGGCCCTGGGGCTCACCGCGGGTTACGGCGGCATCGGCCAGGGCGGTGACCCGTTGTCTCTGGTGAAAGCCCCTGTGCACCGAAGCGTTCTAGCGCCTGCTGAAAGCGCCGGCGACTGCGACGGCGCACCCCTCACGGGGGCGGCCGCGGTGCTCAGAACCCGGGGTCTCAGCTTCACCGTGATGCAGGCCGTTTCATCGGTCGACAGGTCCGTCACCGGGCTTCACAGGTCCCAGACCGAAATCGACGGCCATGGCGCGGTGCGGGAAGTTTTCAGCTACGCGAGGGTTTCGGGCACGGTAATCGGGCTCTCGGGCGCATTTGTTCGAACTTCGGATGACTCCGCCGTTGTTACCGGCAGGGCAGGTTTCGACGTGCGCCTCTCGGGCGACGACAGGGAACTCACCGGCGAGGCCAGCATGGGTTTCAACGACGGTGCCGTCCCGGTGGCTTTTCTCGTGGGCATGTACGGCGATGCCGGGGCGTTCAGGCACTCCCTCACGGCCGGGCGCTACCCCTCGTCGTTCCCATCGGTAAGGTCGTCGGTGCCATTCGGCGTCAGCCATGATCTCGCGGGTGGCTACGGGGTCAGGTACCGGCCGGGCCGAAGGGTCACCGTCACTGCAGGGCTCGAAGTGCTCGACCGTGATAACGGCATCACGACCGAAGCCGGTCTCCAGTTCGACGAAGCCCCGTTCTCTGGAACAACTCTCACCCAGAAAGCCACTTTTGCCCGTACAGCGGGGGGGACCACACTCAGGGGGCTTCTGGCCGCGGGCTGGAGCCCCTCGCGAAGCACCACCCTCACGCTCAGGTTCCCCACGGCCTCATTTCGAGAGGGTGATTCCACGAGTTTCGGCGCGGGGGTCGAGTTCCGCCTAAAACACCAGTTCAGGCCGTGGCTCGAAGCCACCTTTTCCGCCGCCGGGGCCGACACCGACGGCTACCCTTCCAGGGTCTACATCTACAAACTCTCCTTCCCCGGCGAGTTCGGCTCCAGCGCCATGTACGGAAGCTGTGCCGTGCTTCAGGCCTCGGTTTCGGTTGTTCTGGGGGAGGACTGGCGGGTCAGGGGCAGAATAAGCAGGTTTCACGGGTACGACAGGGAGAGCCTGGGCTCGGGTTACGAAGAAACCCAGGGCCCAACCCGAACCGAAGCGGGTCTTCAGTTGGACTGGAACCCCTGAACAGGAGGACCGATGCGACCATCATGGGACCAGTATTTCCTTAAGCTGGCCATGCTCGCCAGCGAGCGCGCCACCTGCCCCCGGATGCACTGCGGCTGCGTTCTGGTGCGGGACAAGCACGTTCTTGCAACAGGCTACAACGGCTCACTGCCAGGTCTGCCTCACTGCGACGAAGTCGGCTGCATGGTCGTTGAGGGGCATTGCATAAGAACCAACCACGCCGAAATGAACGCGATCTGCCAGGCGGCCCGGAACGGTGTCTCACTCAACGGAGCCACATCCTACGTCACCAACATGCCCTGCACGACCTGCGCCAAGGCACTGGTCGCCACCGGTATCCGCAGGGTGGTGGTCTTCAGCGACTACGTTTCCAGTCACGCCTCGCAGTTCCTGCACGAGGCCGATGTCAGGCTCGACAGGATCGAAATACCCGAAACGGTCATCCGGTACGATCTCGACAACTACCCTTCAGCAAGAAGGTTCTGCGGTAAAACCGGGAATGAAAGGTGAGATGGGTCGGCGTTAGTCTATGAACGCCTTTATGAAAGCCCAGCTGTTCTGCGCGAAGGAATTCGAGTAGACGCTGTTCTGCTGGCCGGGCGTGCCGTAGTCTCCCTGTCCGAACGTGCTGACGCTCGCCCCCCAGCTCGAGGAAAGGCCCGATTCCCAGCCCGGGTTAATGCGCTCGCAGGAGGCTCCGCTGTACACGGGCCATGCTCCGTTCCAGTCCACCTTGTCCGCGTAGTCGTGGTCGGGGGAGTAGATGGTGACCTCGCCGTAACGCGATAGCATGAACGAAGTCCAGACGGCGTTTGGGTAGTAACCCCCGTTCTCGCTGCTGAGGGCGCAGGCGCCGACAACGAAGTAGGCCGACGGGGGAAGCATGTAGCTGCTGAAGTAGTAGGTGTCGCCCTGATGGTTCTCGAGTGACCAGCCCGCCAGGTTCACCCATTCGCCGCTTCTGTTATGGATCTCGACGTACTGCCCCTTCAGTTCGGTTGAACTGGCCACGGGAAGTACCATGAACTCGTTTATTATGAGAGATGAAGCGCCGCTGGCGGTAATACCGTCAATGGGCGCAGAAAACTGCGCAGTAACTGCCATTAAAAGGATAAGCCCTTGCACTTTACACCTCCTTCACTTCACAGCATTTAGATACTGTCCTCGCATGGCTTGCGTCAAGCCCTTCCGGCAATCGAGATGTTCCGTTTCCATCGCGCCGCCTCTTTCAGGCTCAGGGCGCCGGACACAAGCCTGAAGCTCCAGTTTCCCCGGTCAGTTCCGGGTGTGTTCATGCGGTCTTCGCTTCCCAGCCCCAGAACGTCCTGAACGGGGAAGACGCAGAGGTCCGCAGGCGAAGCCAGGGCGATGTTCACGACCCCGTCAAGGTCATACCCTGAGCGTCCAGACCTCACCCACCCGGCGGTTGTGTCGTTGTCGTGGGTTCCCGTGTAAAGAACGGTGTCGCGGGGGACTTTGGAGGGGTTGAAGCAGGGGTCCTCCAGCGCGAACTGAAGGACCAGCATTCCCGGGAAGCCAAGCTCCTCTCTCAGTTTCCGCACATCGGGGGTTATCATTCCCAGGTCTTCCGCCACAATTGGAAGCCTTACCCCGAGGTTTTCAGCCACGCGGTCGAAGAAAGCCTTTCCGGGTCCCTCTCTCCATCTGCCCTCACGGGCCGTGGCCGCGCCGGCAGGGACCTCCCAGTAGTCGCAGAAAGCCCTGAAGTGATCGATCCTCACCGTATGGCACAGCTCCAGGGCCATGCCCAGTCGCAGTGACCACCACCTGTAACCTTCGGCACGGTGAGCCTCCCAGTCGTAGAGCGGGTTCCCCCAGAGCTGCCCGGTCGGAGAAAAGTAGTCAGGTGGAACCCCGGCCACCACGAGTGGGGCTCCCGACCGGTCCAGCCTGAAGAGCCGGGGATTCGACCACACATCGGCGCTGTCCAGGGCGGTGTAGATCGGGAGGTCGCCGAGAAGCCGGATTCCGTTCTGCTCGCAGCGTTCGCGGCAGCGGTTCCACAGGTTCCGGAAGAGAAACTGCGTCATCATGTGCGCCCCCTCCAGGTCGGGGTCTTCCGCGCGATCACTCCACTTTGTCCAGGATTCCCCGCCGTTAAGGTCCTTCAGGGCCGCGTACCTCGCCCACGGTTTCAGCCAGTCCTCATTCCTGTCGAAGAACTCCCCGAAGCCCGGCGGGTTTAGTGCCAGGGCCCGTGAGGCTGCCCTGAGGACAAGCCCGTGTCTCTGGGGAAGAAGCGTTTCCCATACCACCCGTGATCCCGCGGGGCGCCGCGCGTCGGCCAATTCATCGCGGGTCAGAAGCCCTTTGATGTGCAGTTCGCCCGGGGAGATGAGAAGGGGGTTGCACGCGAAAGATGAGAGGGGCTGGTAAGGGCTGTTCCCGTAGCCCGTGGGGTTAAGCGGAAGTATCTGCCACCAGGTGAACCCGGCTTCTGCTGCCCAGTCCAGGAATTCGGCGCACTCGGCCCCCAGGGTGCCTGTTCCCCACTCACCATGCAGACTGGTGGGTCGGTCATCAGAACGCCCAGGGTGTAACGGTCACCGATGTCCCGCTTGTATCGCACCACCGCGTCGAGGCTCGTCATGTCCAGAGAGGTCGAGTCGGAGCTCTGGCTGCCTGGGAACAGCAGGTTGGTCGTGGAGTCCTGGACGACGTAGGACGCGACCGTGTGGGCGCCCTCCTTTCCGGTGAGCTTGACTCCCCACGAGGGGTCGCGGATGGTCCTGGTGTAGACCACGTCCAGGGGAAGCTTGAAGAAGTCGGAGGCCTCCATGAAGAACGGGCGCTTCTCGTCGTAGAACAGCGCGAACGGCTCGTTGACGTCGAGCTGCAGGGCGTCGGCCTCGACCTGGGAGAAGTCCGGGTTGAGCGTACCGCCCAGCGTCAGGTTGGGGGTGATGCCCCACCGCGCCGTCAGCCCGGCCTCTGCCTCGCGATCGGCCCCGGTCATGGGGCCGTCGGGGAGGTCCTCTCGGGTGTCGGTGGCCACCGCGGTGACGGTGGGATTGAGCTCCAGGTTCCTGCTCGGCGCGATCCCCTCGAAGCCGGAGATCTTGATCGCCTGGCAGAGGTAGCAGTTGCTGTTGCGGTCCCGGGCGAACGCGCCCATCTGGCGGGAAATGCTGCGGGGGTAGCCGCGGATGGCGTCGAAGCCACAGACCTGGGGGCCGCCCACCCGCTGGAAGCTGAGGGACTTGAAGGGGATCTTCAGCTCCGCGACCCACCCCCAGTCGGTGATGCGGGCGGCCGACTCCCAGATCCCGTCCCACTCCACGGCGCTGGCGCCCCGTACCTCGATGCGATCGAGCTGCACCCCCACCGGGTTGACCAGCATGAGGAAGTCGCGGCGCTGGTCGTTGAAGGTGTCGAGGACGATGCCGACCCAGTCGTCGCCGCCGAAGCTGTCGCGGTCCGAGAGGTGGGCGCGGATCGAGGCTGCGTCGGGGTCGTGGGCGCGGAAGGCGACGTAGAGGTAGTCGTCGTCGTGGGTCAGCAAGGTGTCGGTGCGCACGGGAGCCGGTGCGTTCTCGCCCGGGTAGACCTCGAGGGGAACATCGATCAACAGCGCCTGCTGCCACGCCGGCTCGTCGAGGACGCCGTCGACCTGGATGGTCGAGGTCCGGCGGGGCACCGGGAGTGGGGGGCCGTCACTCGCACCGACGCGGGGCCCGGCCACGAACAGGACGAC
>JAWOHL010000034.1:0-36254 GCA_046485185.1 Candidatus Fermentibacteraceae bacterium | reverse complement strand
CCGAGAATGATATCGGCCAGGATCAGGTGAAAGGTATTCTCATCCATTCGCTCCAGTGCTTCACCGTAACTTGCCGCCGTGGTCACATTGTGTCCTTCTGCGGTAAGAAACCGGTGAAAGCTGTACCTGATCGATTCTTCATCATCGAGAATGAGAATATTCGCTTTCATCGCTGGCCCCTTGCTCGAGCGGGTTCGGCCCGACGAGCAGGCAAAACTTTTATAAGTAAAGATTCTTGGAAGCTGTCAATCCCCCTGACAATTTTCAGAGCAATTTAAGTGCCGGTTTTATAGGAATGATAAATTCTATCCGTTTCTGCAGATATTCAGCTGCTTAGATGCGTCACTCGCACCGGCAGCAGGAAGCAGTGGCATGGTTAACCCGTTGCATGCAACAGAAGGATTGCACGGTTTTGCCGCAACATGTCACACTTTAATTGTGCCAAGAATCTGCAGTTATCCGGTACCGTTTCATTTTTCGGTACAGGGTGACCCGATCTATGCCCAGTAACCGGGCCCCAGTAACCGGGCGGCCTTGGCCTTGTTCCAGGCGGTGTTGCCCAGCGCTTCGATGCCGGCCTTCGCGAGCCGCCTTCCAGTCCAGGAGCTCTCCGAGCTTCTCAAGACTATCCTCCACCGCCGGTTCTATGAACGCGCACGTGTTCAGAACCAGAAGGTCGGCCCTGTCGGGATCCTTCCTGAACCTGAGACCCGCCTCAAGGCACACACCCGCAAGGATCTCAGAGTCAACCTGATTCTTCGGGCAGCCCAGGGTGATGACGTGAAAGCTCTTCAATCAATCTTCCCCCGACACGACTGTGTACCCGTCAGGGACTTCCAGAACAAAAAAGTTCTGAGGGAGTGATTCGTGAGCCTCGAGACCGCTCAGGACCCATACCGTTTCATTTCCGTTCACGTCAGACGTTGCGAAAGTCGTTGGAAGGGAATCGGACAGGGAGTAGCAGACCTCCATGCCGGAGACCCCGCCCCCCAGGTCACCGCGGACGGATACGGTACAAAGCCCCGCGGTGGTGGTTCCCTCGATGACCATCCCGTCATCACCGGCCCTGTTTAGAAGATGAAGGAAACCCTCGGGGCTCGATTCGCCGTAAACAATAACTTCATTATATAGTGGGTCAATCGTGTAAACCCGTGTTCCGTCGCAACCCGTCACCCTTCCCGGGGGATCCGTGTATCTAAGCCTGAAGAGGTTCGGATGGGCGAGGTCCAGAGAACCCCTGGTCGCCTCGGTTTCCCGGGTCAGGGCCCATGTTTCGGTCTGGATGAAGGAACCCGTCAGAAAAACGGTGTTCGATAGTTTCGATGTCAGGGGATCGAGCAGACCGGCAATGATCAGCAGCAGTAACATCTGAAAGCCCCTCCAAGTCTCTTTCCGCTATTCAAGGATGGCATCGGTGCCAACAACAACCATCACACCGCCGCAACCCGGTTCAACGGCATCTATAAGCCCACCGCCGCCCTGATGTTCCACCAGTTGCGGCCGGGAGAGCCAAAGGCTGAGCGAATCGGCCAGAATCCCCGCGACTGCATCGTAACCCTGCCGGTGGAGTACGACGGTCACCTCAGGCGCGTCGGGGTCGAAAACGGTGTTCACCGAACACCCGAGCAGGGTCAGTCTGCCAGATAACCATTCCATGACGGGTCTTCCCGCGGACTGGCCGACCACGGTCACCGCGAGGCCTCTGAACTCCTCGGGGAGCGGAATCCCCACCACTGACTCCTCGCCTTCGCGGAGTTCGCCGTCTATACGTCTTACCGCCAGTCTCGCGTCATCGGCCAGGGTTGAGTTCGGGAACCTGTAGATCACTCCGTTGAACTCCTCGCGCGAGGCGGAGAGACTTCCCCTGAAATAGAGCTGCGCCGCTCTGGCGAACTGCCCGAGGGCTGAACCGTCGGCCGTCAGCCCGTTCTGGTCAAGCCCGTCGGTACCGCCCCCGCAGGAGAGCGCGAGGAGAAGCAGAAAAAGAAAGGGGAACACGACTCTCATCTCATCTCCTGTTCATCGTCCGGCAGAACCGGGCCTGAATCGGGTTTCTGAAGAACCTCACGGGCCTTGCTACCGCAGTAGGGGCCCACGACCCCGGTCTGCTCAAGCATCTCGAGCAGCCGGGCGGCCCTGGTGTACCCCACCTTCAGGCGCCTCTGCAGAAGTGACGCTGAGCCCCTCTGGTAAGTCACCACCACTCTTCTGGCTTCTTCCAGCAGCGGGTCGTCCAGCGAAAGGTCGCCTGTCACGTCGGATCCGTTCTGTTCATCGTCGCCGGGCTCGTAATCGTAAGGCATGTGTGGCTGCGCCTTCCAGAAAACGACCAGCTCCTTTATCTCGCGGGAGGACACGAATGAGCCGTGAACCCTCACGGGATCGGGTGCCCCGGCGGGCATGAAGAGCATGTCGCCCTGGCCCAGAAGTTTTTCGGCGCCGTTCATGTCGAGGATGGTTCTGGAATCGGTTTTCGATTTCACGTTGAAGGCGATCCTCGAAGGAAAGTTGGCCTTGATCATACCCGTAATGACATCCACCGACGGGCGCTGAGTGGCCACGACAAGGTGGATCCCCACGGCTCTGGCTTTCTGGGCGAGCCTGGCTATCGGTTGCTCGATATCGTTGCCGAGAACCATTCTGAGGTCGGCGAGCTCGTCGATGACCGCCACGATTGAAGGCATGGTGTCGGGTGTTTCGGACGAGTCTTCGTTTCCACGCCCGGCCCGGTCCGCCAGGAACGCGCTTCTTATGTTCCCGTTGTACTCGTCTATGGATCTGACGCCCTGGCGTGTGAGCAGCGCGTACCTGTCCTCCATCTCACGGACGAGCCTGTCCAGCAGAGCCTTGGCCCTCTGGGGGTTGAGGACCACCGGCGCCCACAGGTGGGGGACGCCCTCGTAGATGGAAAGCTCCAGCATCTTGGGATCGACCAGCGCGAGCCTCACCTGGCTCGGCGTTCTCGTCATGAGTATGGAGGTCAGTATGGAATGGATGCAGATGCTCTTTCCGCTTCCGGTTGCGCCGGCTATCAGAAGGTGGGGCATGTCGGCGATGTCCACCACAAGGGGCTTTCCCTCGGCATTTTTGCCCAGGGCCACAGGTATCCTCTCATTCTCAACCGAGACCAGGACCTCGCGAAGGTAGACCATCTCCGGGTTCTTGTTGGGCACTTCGATCCCCACCGTGCCCTTCCCGGGGATGGGTGCCAGTATCCTGATCCGCTTGGCCGCAAGCGCAAGTGCCAGATCATCGGCCATATTCACTATCCTGTTGACCTTGACCCCCAGCCCGGGCGTCAGTTCGTACCTTGTGAGCACCGGGCCGGCACAAACGGTGCTCTCGAGCCTGCATTCGATGCCGAAATCACCAAGTTTCTCTACCAGGATGGCGCCCCGTTCCTGTATCTCCCTGGCGGACTGCCGGGTCCGCTCACCGGGAACCGGCATCTTGAGGCATTCAATGTCCGGCAGAGCGTAAGCCGTTTCATCCTTCTCACCGGGCTCGGGCTGAACCTGTATCTGAGCTTTTGTCTGAACTCTTAGTTTCTGACGGGGCGGTGTTTTCACGGGATCATCGTCGCCGGCTGTTGCACGGAAAGGTTCGGGACGCGGCGAATCATGGTAGAGAACCGTTACCTCGGGTTCGGTCTTGACCGGAACGGTCTCCTGGCGGACCCAGGGGTTAGCCGGGGGTTCGGGGATGGGCTCGATGGTTTTCAGGGCAACCGGTCTTGCCCTTCCGGGTCGGGTCCTCATCCTCCTGTACAGGTTTTCGAGGTCGGTTCCGATGTCCCACCCTGTGAGCACCGCAACCGACGCGGTGAACAGAAGGAACAGGGCGAGCCACGTCAAAACGCCTCCCATGAGCCCCTCGAGAGCCACCACAAGCTTGAGCACGAGGATACCCCCGGGAAACACAGCGGAGGAGGGATGAAACCGTGCCAGTACGCAGGTGACCGAGGCTGCGAGAAAAAAGAGGGTCAGGAACACACCGAATGTGGTTCGCAGCCATCGTATGGCGAAGCCGAAACCGATGGCCAGCGCCCCCAGAAGGAAGAGGACCGGAGGCAGAAGAAAGGCCAGCAACCCCACCGCATCCCTGAGGGTCCTGCCCAGAGCAACAAGAAGCCCCGCCCTTGAGGGCGGGAATGAAATGGCCACAAGAACCGCCAGAGAGACGAAAACCGAGAGAAGGAACGCAATTTTCATCATCGGGTGAGTTCTGCGTTTCAAACCCTTTTTGGCGGGTCTTCTGTTCATATGCGCCTGACCGTTCTGCCGTCAGGGCCGGCGGGAAAGAGGGAATCGGGCCTGGGGGTCCCGTCAACGCTGTAAGCGTAGTGAAGGAGTTGTCCGGAGTGAAGGGATATCTCGGCTACCCAGCTTCCGTCGGGCAGCTTCTGCATTGGGTTGGTGAGGGGGTTCCAGCCGTTCCACTCGCCCACCACCGAAACCCTGCGGGCGCCGGGGTGACCCAGACACAGGAACTCGACGACCGTCCTCTCGGAAAGCCCTTTGTGAACAGCGTCCTTCAGGTCGTCGTAGGGGCGGAAGACCGGCTTGACACGCGGCGGTATCTCCATAACACCGCCCTGGCCAGGGTTCCTTGCCCTTCGCATCTTCCCCTTCTTCGTGGAAAAGCAGCCGAATCCCCTGAGAAACACGCTTTCGCCGGTACAAAGCCTTTCAGTGATTATGGAGAGCAGCACAACCGTAAGTGACTGCACTTCGCGAACCGTGAGTCCCGTTCGTCTCGCAGCCTCCCGTGCAAGTTCTTCGCGCGTCAAGCCGTCACCCCCCCGGGATTGGGTATCTTCTCATGCCATGAAGTTTTGAATATAGTCATAACCCAGTGGGAAGGTCCAAGGTCAGAACAACATGGGGGACAGCATGAAACGGAACATCTTCTTCATCGCCGGCCCGCCCTTTTCGGGCAAGTCCACTATCGGTGTGATCCTTGCCCGAAGACTTCGCATACCGTTCGAAAACCTCGACGACCTAATTGAAAAAAGGGCGGGAATGCCTGTCCATGAAGTATTCGGATCAATGGGGGAAGAAGGCTTCAGACAAATCGAGTCAATGTGTCTCAGGGAGATCGCCGCATCCACCCACACTCTTGTAGTGGCCCTGGGCGGCGGAACCCTTCTTCTGCCCGAGAACCTCGAAATGGTTGTCTCAACAGGGGTTCTCGTAACACTGGCGCCTGACACGACCGAGCTTCTCGCCCGCTTCGAACTTTCCAGGGGCCGCCCGCTGGTTCCGGACCCCGAGGCCCTGGCAGGGCTTCTGAAAGCCCGTCGGGAACACTACGCCGGCCTTCCTGGAAGGATCGACACCAGGGGGAAGACCCCGGAAGAGGTGGTAGCCGTTATCGTGGAGAGCTCTGGTTTTCTTCCGAAGCCTCGGTGAGCCCTGCCCTGGCCATGGTTTCACGCGCGTGGGCCAACCCCACGAAGAACCGGTTTGTGTAAAGGGTGTACTCATCCCTCAGGCGGGGCGGGGTCATGTTTACGGTAATGACGTTGGCGCCGGCTTCGAAACAGCGGTACTGCCCGTCGGGAAGAAGCTTCTGGAACGTGCTGGTGGCAGGGATCAGGGTATCCTTCAGGTATAGCCGCATGGCGGCGATGAACCTGAGCCCCAGCTCAGGGTCACCGCTGGGATGGTTCGCAAGAGGGGTGCCCGAGGCCGGCATGAAGACCGATACGCTCGACATCTGCACACCGAGTTCCTTCATTAGAAGCAGGTCGCCCACGAGACTGTCTATGCTCTGACCGGGAAGTCCGAGCAGAGTGCCTGAGCCAACGCTGTAGCCGTGTTTCCGAAGCAATCTGAGCATATCGATCCGGTCGCTCAGGGTAAAACCGGGCTTCATCCCGGCAAAGAGCCCGGCGTCGGACGTCTCGTGCTTCAGGATGAACTTGCCGGCGCCGGCGGCGTGCCAGTCGTCGAGATCCCGCGTGTTGTGGAAACCCACGCAGAGAATGACCTCCATCCCCATCCCGGAGATGCGCCTGATCACATCGGTCAGCCAGCCCGACTCGTAGGTCTCGCTTTCCGCGGCTTGGAGGAAAAAGGTTCTGATACCGTTCCGCAGGGCAGTTCGGGCTGTTTCAACGATTTCGTCGGCACCGAGCTCATAACCCGCGGCGCCCTGATTGCCAAGCCGCATTCCGCAGTAGAGGCAGCTGCAACGGCACCTGTTGGAGAACTCGATGACCGCCCTGATGTAAGCCCTGTCTCCGAAGTACCGTCTTCTGACCTCCACAGCTTTTTCACGGATCAGCTCGAACCCGCTCTCGTCGCATTCCAGAAGAGCCCTGAGATCATCGGGCGAAAAGCCCTTTTCAAGCCTTTCATCGATCCAGCAGCGTTTCACCCGAAAAACCTCCTGACATATTTCAGTGCCGTCCGGAACAGTTCATCCCGAACAGTGAGACCCGTCCAGAAAGAGAAGGACAGCGCCGCCTGGCGAACCAGCATGGACTCGCCGGTGATGACCGGTATCCCCCTTCCAGGCAGTTCGTTCCTCCACCTCCAGCCCGGGTTGTAGTTGAGATCCATGAAAGTCCACCCCGGCGGCGGGGTGACGGGAAAAGGGTCGTCGTCCCGCCAGCCCAGGGGAGTGGCGTTCACCACTGTGCCAACAGCGCCACGGAGATGCCGGGCAGCACGGGAGAGGGGAATGTGTTCAGGGGCAGAGGGGTTCCTTGTCAACACACGGTACTCCCGTCCCGCAAGGGCGGCGCATACCGCCTGCGAAGCCCCTCCAGCGCCAACGATGATGAACGGGGACGGCAGTACCGAGGCTTCTGCAGCAAAGGCTTCGGTATCGGTGTTATGCCCCAGTAGAAGGTTGCCTTCGGCCTTCAGTGCGTTCACGACACCGCATGATTCTGCGGCGGTCGTTTTGAGGTCGCACAGTTCAAAGACCCGCCTCTTGTGGGGCATGGTGACATTGAGCCCGTGGAATGCCCCTTTCCTTAGCAATTCAAGCACCATGGTCAAGGATTCGGGGGGGGTGGGAAGAAGCTCGTAAGAACCTTCGATGCCGCACTCCGTCAGAAACACCTCATGGATTCCCGGGGAGAGGGAATGGGCGACCGGAAAGCCCACCAGCCCCAGTTTCACCGGTGCCTCTTCCTTCTGATCCAGGTGAAGAACCTGAAAAAAACCGCGGAAAGACCCCTGGGAGCGTGGAAAACCGGTTCGAGAAGGTCGGTTGTCGGTGGAAGATCACGGGCCATGGGACTCCCCGGGTAGATCCTGATGGTGCCTATGTTCACGAAGGTGCTGCGAAAGCCAAGGAACACCCTTGCCCTGATCATGAAAAAAAGCTTGTGAAGAAGGGCCGGGAACCCCTCGCCGGGGTTTCCGTTGAAGAAGTTCACTCCCACCGAAAGACCTGCCCTCCTGGCGTTCCTGACAACGGAGTAAAGAGAACACCCGTTGACCGGTTTTCCAAGAAGGCGAAGCCCCCTTTTGGTGATGGCGTCTGGTGAAAAGTCGACCCACCGGCATCCGTTTTCCCAGAGAAGAGTAAGGAAGTCTGGAGGAACACCGTCTGACAACCAGGCCCCCCACTCGAGCCCGGCACGACTCTCCCCCACTGCCCGTGTGAGTTCACGGGCAAACGGGACGGGATGGTCGAACACCGAGTCTACGAACATGAAGGTTTTCACACCCAGCCGGCCAAGTTCCGCCACGTCGGCAGCAACGGCGTTTACAGGGCGGTTCCTCCACACCGTGCCTCCGATGTGCCCGTAGGTGCAGTACCGGCAACCGAAAGGGCACCCCCTGCGGCTCTGCACCCCTATCGCCCCCTTCCCGGGGTAGTCAGCAACGGGAAAGAGCGTGTAATCGGGGTTCAAGAGCTCGTCGGTCGAAGGCTTGGCCGGCGTGAGCAGCCTGCCCGGTGGGGGATCGCCTTTCCCGATGGCGCCGATCAGCTCAGGGAAGACAAGTTCCCCCTCCCCTGCTATGCCGAAGTCGATCCGGGGCCACAGGGAAAGTATCCTCTCAGCGTAGATCGAAAAGCCCGGTCCACCGACGATCACGCTGCCGGAGAAGTCGGAAAGCTCTTCCATTATTTCTTTGAAGGCGTCGAGGTAAGACCAGGTGACCGGCCAGCTGCTGTCGTCTATGTTCCTCAGGGAAACCGCAGCTGTTTCGGGGCTGTACGTTCGCAGGAGCTGCCGGAGGTCTTCCCGGCAGTTCAGGGAGAGGCTGAGGTCGATTCCCCGGCACTCGTGCCCCGAAGCCTTGAGGTGTGACGAAAGGAACGCCAGGCCCAGGGGGTAGATCGGGGTTTCCCTTCTGCCGGTGGGAGACTGTATCAGAAGAACCTTCATGGAACCACCCTTCCCGGGGGATTTGACCGGACCGGAATAAAAACTATAATGAAAAGCATGGTAAGCGGCCTGATCTCGACGCTGGTGACCGCAGCAGCCCTGTCGGGCGGAAGGTACGCCCCCCTTGACAGTCTGGCCTCGTCCATACTGAAGCTCGACCGGATACCCACCGGTTCCGAACTGTTGCGCCATGCCTCCATGGCGGGATGGTTCTGGCCTCTGGGAGCCGTCTGGGTGCATCGGGAAACCGCGGGGGCAATACCCGATTCCCTGGCCTGGGGTATGGCCGAATCCGATGACGGGGTCTGCCTGATAACAGCCCCTCCGCCTGCGTTTTCACTCGAAGCGCCGATACCCGCCTTTGCGGAACCTGGCGACACCATCCGTTTCATTCCCAGGGGAGATCCGACGGCAATGCGTGGGGCGGTTCTCTCACCCGCCCTTCAGGTGCACCCGGTCGAGGATGGCAGCATCGTGCTTGACCGGGAGGGAACCTGGTGGCTCGAGTACATGTCCGAAACCGATTTCGGCCCTCAGGTACAGATTCTCACACCGATAGCCGTCGGCAATCCGGGTGCCTGGCCGGGGAACGGTTGGAGCGGAACCGAGATACTCACAGGATTCAACAATCTGAGAAGGAAGCTGCGTGTCGCTCCCCTTTCAGAAAGCCCATTCTTAAATGGGCTGGCGTCGCTGAGAGCAAGGCAGGCCAGAAGCTGGGGAGGTGCGTTTCACAGTTACCCGGGCAGCGCGGGAACAAGTGATATGATGCCGCCGGCGTACGGAGGATGGGCCGAGAACATCGCTCTGGGCTCCAGTATCACTGAAGCGGTGGAAATGATACTGGTCAGCCCGTTTCACCTGGCATCGTGCATCGACGGCAGGTATGCTTTCATGGGGCTGGGAAGCGTTTCGGGCCGTGAAGGTACCCTACTTGTGATAATTCTCTCCGAGTCATCGGGAAAACCATGATGAAGAAGGCAGGCTCCTCTTCGATGGTTGCACTGTCAATACTGGCCGGCATCCTCTCAATAACCGGAGCGGTTCACTTCGCCGAGGTTCCAGTGGTGACCCTCGTGCTTGCCGTCACAGCGTTCGTGAGTTCGGGAATCCATATAGTGTACCGCGACCGTGAGTACGAAACCCTCCACACGATGCTGATGTTCCTCTGCTTCTGGTACGGCGGCCCGGTTTCCGGATTGCTCTCGGCGCTCATCCTCGCTTCAGGGTCAGTTCAGGGCGCAACGGGAGCACCGAGAACCGGGGTCTTCCACATCGTCACATCGGTCCAGGCCCTTCTCATCCTTCCATTTGCCCTGCTCCTGCCCCGTAACGGGCTTCCCTACCCATCCCCTGCCTACCTTCTTCTCATTCCCATCCTTTACCTCACAAGAAGGCTTTCCGCCGACGTGCCTTCTTTGGGCCGCATCAGAAGCCTGGCCTTCCTTGGCTTCCTGACCAATGTGCCCGCAGTGCTGCTTGCGGTGCACCTCACTGACACCTTCGGACCCGCCGCGACGATCTTCCTCTGCCTCCTCTGCATTCTCTACCTGATCCTCGTTCAAAGGGAGACGACCGAAATAGGCAGGCGCACCGCGCGTCTCGTCAGGCTCACCGAGCACGACATGATCTCCCGTGAGCTTCTTTCGGCATCCTCACTCTCCGCCTTTATTGCAGCCATCGAAACACTGACGGGAGAGGGGTTGTCATTCTACGAGAAATTCCCCGACGGCTGGAGCGTCTGGACATCCAGGGGATGCAGCACTACCGAAGATCCCTCATCCCTGCCCGTCAGCGGTCCAGTCTTTGTTCCTGCCGGGGTTCCGAGCCTGCGGATCAC
Source organism: Candidatus Fermentibacteraceae bacterium (assembly GCA_046485185.1). Lineage (GTDB taxonomy): Bacteria > Fermentibacterota > Fermentibacteria > Fermentibacterales > JCC-6 > UBA6080. Next base: position 26,061 of record JAWOHL010000034.1, on the reverse strand, counting down.
CGCGGGCGGGGAAGCCGCACACAGGATCTCAACCCTTTTCGCAGATGAGATAGCCGATTTCGGCGAGCAGATCGCGCGGTCATGGCAGGTGGTTTCTGCCAGGATACACCAGGAGGAGGCCCTTTTCAGTGTGGCGCTGCTTCTGGCACGGATCGCCGACCTGAAGGACAGGTACACGAAGATGCACTCACTCAGAGTCGCGGACATCTCCACATCCATAGGTCGGGAGCTGGGCCTGTCCGACCCCGAGATCAATATCCTCAGAACCGGCGCACTCCTCCACGATATCGGAAAGGTCAGCCTTCCTTCGGAGATCCTCGGAAAAAAGGGGATCCTGACCTCACGGGAAAGGATGGTCATTAAAAGCCATCCCGTGGAGGGCGCCGCTCTGGTGTCGGGGCTGAGCCGCTTCGCAAGGGCTGCCGAAACCGTTCTGCACCATCACGAAAGGCTTGACGGAAGCGGTTACCCGACGGGGCTCAGGGGCTCAGCCATCCCGCTCCACAGCAGGATCGTTGCGGTCGCCGACACATTCGACGCCATAACGGCTGACAGGCCCTACCACCCTGAGGTCAAGTCCGAAAACGCACTCAGGGAGATCCAGGCAGGCCGCGGTACATTGTACGACGCCCGTGTGGTCGACGCCCTGGGGAACCTCGTGGAGAAGGGAGCATGGTGATCGGATCAAAGCGGCCAGTATCACCTTTCATCGCCGCCGGTCTTATAGCGGCCGCGCTGAGCATAAGCACCCCCTCCGCGGAAAACATCAACCTTCAGCAGCTTCCGGTGATGCTTGCCCTTTCCGCCTGCCTTCTGGTCTCAGTTTTATTCACCGGGAACTCAGCTTCGGGTTCCCCCCTGAACGCGTTTCCCTTCGTGCTCGCCATGGCGGTCACACTGCAGGGTTCCATACAGGGTGCCTTTGTGTTCGGGCTTGTTTCCGGTGGCGGCTCCTTCTTTCTCGAATCCAGCCGGGGCGGCGAGAGAATGCACGGCAGAAAACGGGCTTTCGAGCTTTTCGCATCGGTCTTCCTTCTCTCCCGGGTGCTCTCTTTCACAAGGGTCTCGCTGGAAGGTATGGATCTCATCCACGGGCTTCCGATGAACATCCTCTCACTGGTGTTCCTCACCGGGTTTGCCATCGCCGGGATGTGGGTGCTCCCGGTACCCAGGGAACTCAGGACGGACTGGAACACCCCCATCCTGTTCAATCTCATTCCCATGCCAATGGTCATCCCTTTACTGGAAGCAAGGGATGATCCCGAATCGCTTCTGCTCCCCCTCGCGGGAACGGTCTTTCTCGTGGGTATAGTTCAGCTCGGAGCGTTCCTTCTCACAACCAGGCGACAGGCCATCGAACGGGGCATGGACATGGAGCGAGCGCTGGCTGAACTCACTGCGGAGCTGTCCAGGGCCGGATCAGTCGCCGCGGCCTTGAAGATGATGCTCGAAAAACTGCTCAAGGGAAGCGGAGCTTCAAGGGTTACGGTCACCAACGCCAACCTGTCCATGTCGCTGCCGGTCAAACCATCTCCCTCCGCGTGCACGGTCAGCAGAAGTCTCGCGGGGCTGACGGCCGTTCTCGATTACCCGGTGATGCCCCTGGTGAGCCCTGAGCGGGTCGACGCTTTTCTCACCAGGACCTCGGTCATGCTGGAATGGATCGTTGTCTCGGAAAGCATCACGCGGGAAACATGGGAGAGCATCGAAGCCCTTGTGCTTTCACTCGAAAAGACCGATGAGAAGGTTGCGGGGTTCAGCAAAAGGGTCGCGACCACCGTAACGGAACTGGCGGAGAGGCTGGGATTCGACAGCTGGTCCGTCAATTCGCTTCGGGTCGCGTCCCTTCTCCACGCTGGATCGGTGGCCATCATGGGCGGCCTGGGGAATGAAGAACCGCAGGTTATCAAGTCCATGGGGCTGCCGCCTTTGACCATTGACGCCCTGCGGCATCACGGCGAATGCTGGGATGGAACGGGACCCCAGGGCCTCTCCGGGGAATCGATACCCATGGGCGCCAGGATCCTGGCGGCAGGTATAGGATGGGAAAAAGCCTTTACCGCCGGAGGTCTGAAAGAGGCCTGTAGAGCCATGAGAATGGCGAACGGCCTTCTTTTCGACCCCGCACTGACTTCCCTGCTTCTTGAATTGAGGTCCGGGCGGCCGAGCCGCCCGGACACAACCGTCAGTGGTTTATGGTAAGCATTCCCTCGCTGTAAACTTCGTATGTGCCGTCTATCGATGGATCGGACAGCACTCCTTCAGTACGGCATGACATCCGTCTTTATTAGTCAAATACTTCTAGTACTAATCACGGGAAGCATCTTGCGGGGAATCCATCTGCCAGGAAACAGGCGTCCATTTCCATACTTGTGGAAATCCAGGTGGATGAAATGTGGAAAGACCCTGATCCATGGCAATACCGAGCGAATATCCAGTTGTGTTGTTTCGTGACCACGAGAATGACGACACTGCAAGACCGCCATGAATGGAAAATCTTGTTTGTGTGGGTAAGACATGATTGTCCCTGGCCCGCAATCTTCCAGCTGGCGCCGCAAGAAATGCTCTGACCACAAAGGACGTGTTTGTCTCGATTTGCCAAGGGGGTTCCCAATCTTCTTGTCCTGTAAGATCAGGATCAGTCTCAATAATAATATCTCTTTGAGACACAAGTCCCAAAGGACCTCCCAGCCCCGCCAGTCCACCGTCTATCGGGCCTCCGATAACCAGGTCTCCGCTCGTGAATACCGTTAATGGAGAAGTCAGACGCCTCAATGATTTAATAGTAACACCATGATAGCCACCATATACTGTAATTATATGAATACCTTCCAAAGGCAGTGTATCTGGAGAGGATGATATATCAGCTCGATAAATGATTCTATCACCATCAAGAAGAACTCTGGTCGCATGTATGTTAGTGCCGCTTCGCGCTGCCTCCGATAGCTCCATGACAACCCTGTTCATGTCTACCGGATCCTGCGCAGCTGTCCAGGTAGGTCTACCCTGACGATGGGTCAACCAGGGCATCACCCATACTCGGCTACCGGTGGGATGGGGTTCTGTGGCAGCGCCTACGTCAGAGAACACGAACCCCCCGTCGCGCGTTGTTGATATGGACGATACACGGGGATCATCTGTTGAATCGGGTGTAGTACTGTCAAAGTGGATTGTTCCGTTTGCATGTACAGGCCCATCTATCACCGCACCATCGGAGAAGAACCCCTGTGGAATATCACCGTCGACAAGAAGCGCGAAACCGGACAGGTATCTGGGAACCGCTCGGACGACAAACCGGTACTCCTGTGTCCTGTGGGAACCCACGGAATGTATCTCCACCGCTCCGTTAAGAACGGTCGACCTTCCAGCTCCCAAAGGTACCACTGTAACGCTGAAGCTTGAACTGCCGTCAGCTATGCCGATGCTCTCCGTGAATGGATCAAACCGCTGTGAAGGAAGTTCCTCCATCTCTTTAAGGCAATGCAACGCAAGATTCACACCTGACTCTGCGGCGTACATCGCCCTAAGTCTGTTCTGCTGAAACATCAAGGAGCTGGCGCTGCCCCTGAAATACATTAAAGCCGCCAAAGTAAGCACCATTAAAATCGCAGCTACCGCTACGGTCATTGCCAGAATCGCCCCTGAATCGCCTCTCTGCCTTCCTTTGTGCAAACAGCGGGTCATTTCCTACCAACGATCGAATAACATTACTTCCGAATTTGGCCTGAGTTCAGGGTCTTGCTCCCAATACAAAGTATGCCATCGCCCGTTATTCGGAAAGTAAGGGGGATGCATTGTCATAAGTCTGGGATCAAAGAACACTTGGATATCGTGACCTGTGGTCGTAGTGCTTGTGAATCCTTCTTCCTGGATCATGTAACCACCAACGATCGTCAAATCACCGCCAGGAGAAGGAAATAAGAAACCTCTGGAATCAAAAGGGCCTGTCTTTATCTGTGACTGAAGTACACCGTCAAGGGAGAGAAGCACAGCATCCACCTCGATGCTCTGGTTGGTGCTGACGCTGAAACCCTGATCCCAGTTCACATTATTCCTTGGATGAGCGATGAGCAGATTACCATTCACAGACATCAGGCCCAGCATTATCTCATTATTCGGGTCAAGCGGATCTGAGTTCTGATAGTAAAGGTTCCCTGCGAGAGCGATGTTGCCCAGGGTTCCGATCGACAGTGGAATGGAGAGCCCATCCTCTTCAAGGATCCCGTAGCTTCGGAGGTATACGGTCTGACCAGGAACAAGGTCAAGCCATACAGCTAGTTTATCGTAGCCCGCCATTGGATACTTCACCACAGGGGCAGCCGCGCTCAACCTTACCATCAGGGTGTCGTGTCTGATGAGAATCCTCATGTCATTGCCAACGTCGGTTCCGGTCAGGTACAATCCACCTGACTGGGCTGCGTTCCTCACTGAAGTCCATTCCAACTCTCCGCTGCCGAATGGGATGGGTTCCGCATTCAGTTCGAACCAGGGAGCTCCCATCCTCAAGCGGTTGTATGGCTGCATCTGCAGGTTGCCAATCTGAGGTGTGGTTGCATGAACCCCCGCACCGCTCTGACCGTAGATGTAGTAGGAAGCTGTGTTTGTGAAGCTATAGAAGAACGGGTCGTTGGTTGTGCCGATGGAAGAGCTGTAAACACAAACGGGACCATTTGCGTAGAATGGGCCGTCAAACTTGTAACCGTCGCCGTAGTAACCGTCTGTACTCGGATCATCCATGAAAACGCTGAATCTGGCTACATTCTCAGGCATCATCGCGGTTCTTACACCGTAGGAAAAGTATCCACCGTGTCCACTCACCCGTCCGACTGACCGGACTTCATAGGCATTCGCGACGGAGACCTGGTCATTGTTGTTGTTTGGATCAACAACCACCTTCACTTCCCCGAGCGGGTCAGGAAGGGTGAACCAGGAGAATTCACCTCCCATGAACCAATCAGGCTCGCCTCCCTGAGGGACGTCAGCCCCGCCCATTATCATATGGACGGCCAGGTTTGCCCCTGACTCTGCGGCATACCTGGCCTGAATCTTTTCTACGGCCCAGGCCTGCGTATCACCGCTGGTTTTGAAGTAGGTGTAAGCTGCACCAACAAGGATTATTAAGAAAATTCCTGATATCATTACCAGTATCAAGGCTGATCCTGCCGTCTTACGAGTGCGTTTCATCGCGATCACCTCACATTCCGCCGGCACTTCGACCGAAGATTTGAATGTTGTCAAGGTTCCACCCTCCCCTGGTTCCGAACACTCCTGAGTCAAGGACGAATCTGATGAAGTAATAGCTGTCAGTGGGATGCTCGGCAACATGCTGGGAAATATCGATGGTATCGTATTGCCAGTTATCGTTATACGATCCATGGTAGGTCCTTACTGTGATCCATTCGGATTCTTTGGGAAGGTCGTCCACCTCGGTACTGAAGCCCACCTGTACATACGCGAGATCGTTTGAGGCAAGCCGCAGGCACCTGAAGAATCGAACACGGACGGTATCGTAAGGTGCAGCCTCCTCCATCGGATATCCAGTGGATGACATCCAAGCCCAAGAGTTATCGTTGTAATAGCCGTCATTAGTCAGGTCATTACCGGCTATTGTCCATTCATTTGCTGCAAGAAGAGCTGGGTCGACATCCGGAATGAAAACCGGAGCGCCAATCTCCCAGTCAGTATTCGTTCCTCCAAAGATCCAGGAAACTCCGCTTCCCAATCCGAGATCGTCCTGAGTGTAAATCGCCTCGAAATCACCGAAGGTATACAGGAAATTGAAGGGCATCGAACTGCTGCTCTGAGTTCCATCGGAATCTATGTATACGGTTTCACCGCTGATTTCAATCCCCGTGGCGGGACGGGTATCAGCCAGAGACAGATAGCTCGGGTCTTCGGTATTGTTCTGGGCGTACCTGCTCATGTTTGTGCGAGAAGCATGTACGAATTGTCCTACGGGACCCAGGGGACTCTGCTGGGTCTCGACTTTGACTGCCAGGTTCATACCTGCTGGAAGATAGAAGCTCTGCGGGAAATGCACAGTCTGCCAATTGCTTCCTGCAATGGTGGTAAATGGTCCGCTGTATGCCAGGAACATTGTGGCCTTGCTCAACTCCCCTCCTGAAGAGAAGGAAGTGAGATCAGTGGAGCCGACGTAAATGTCTACATCACCGAAAGCATATAAAGGAACCCAGTCAGCCAGGAAGCTGATTGACTTCACTTCATAACCATTGATGACGCATTCGGCAGAAAAGTCATCAAGGAACCATCCCTGGCCGACAATGCTGTCGTTTGACTGGAAAACGAATCGGAACTTGACTGAGAAACCCTTGTACGGTTCCAGATCAATGGATTGCTTGTTCCAGGATCGCATCCCGGAAAAGACACTCCTGCCACCAACTTCGTAGTTGTAAGCCAATCCGCTTTCCGGTCCGACATCTGTCCAAGGGCCTCCACTAATTGAGACCTGGACAAAGCCGAAGTCGTTCGCAGCCTCCATTTGAAATGCGTGGCGAAAGAAAAGCACAGGGTCGATGGCTTCGCCGGGAACCAGAAAGGAAGGGGTTTCGATGTAACAGCTGGCATTGTTGCTGTAGTAGTTATCACTGTTCGCAAAAAGAGCCCACATGAAATCGAAGGGATTACTTGGGTTCTGGCGAACACTCCAGTCGTCCACGCCTGCTCCAATTGAACCCTTGCTCCATCCGGGAAGAGTGAATACAGTGTCGACAACGCCAACCTCGAAGTTGTCCCAGCTGATTCCATGCGTATTCCACTGTCCGGTTCCAGACTGGCTCAGCGTGATCTCGAATTCATCGTCGAATGGGACACCGAAGTTAATGGCTGCATCGTCGAGATCAATGATTATGCTGCCCCAGCCTGGTGAAGGCAACGGAATACCGATCCTTGAATAGGTGGTGTCCTGGATGCCGGCAACCACTTCAAGATTGTCAAAGCTAATCCCTCTTTCGCCATACAGATCAACCGCACTTCCGTTGTCGTATTGGCTGAAGACCAGATAGAGCGGATCTGGTGGCACACCTGGAATGGAGAATGAGACAGCCCGGTTGAACCATTGGTTGTTGACATAGGAGGCAGGGGTCAGATTGGCCACAAGGTTGACTTCTCCATCTATCTGACCAGTGCTATTCCATCCGAGGAAATCACCTGAGCCATTGAACGGGTCATAGGAGTGGTTTGAGTCGTTATGGCTGTGGAATCTGAAATTAACGGTGAAACTTGAATTCTCACCAAGACCTGTTGTCGGAACCTCAAGCATCATCCTGGCCTGTCCATATGAGTTCGCAGCATCACTGTCGAGGGTGACGAAGTTACCCTGTCCCTCCCAGCCGGCCGGACCATGGATCCTGCATCTGCCATGGAAGTCGTTCCAGAATGTGATCTCACCGGGAAAGAAAGGCAGAGCGTCAAAGTCAACATTCGCCAGGATTACCGGAGTGCCTGTCAACTTACGGAAGTAGATTCCGTCGTCCAGGCCGATTGTCTCGTTTAGACCGGTTGACGTTACGACCCGGAGATAAAGGTCGTCGTTCCAAATGCTGTAGGATCCGAGGGGCATCGTTGTTGATGCCAGATTCCTCGTTTCTGCCCCGAAGTCGAGCCGTTGCATTCTTAGCGTTTCTTCGGTCAGGGAGATGTTTCCTTGCGGTCCCAGGGAAGTAAAGATCCAACTGAGGTTCTTGGACCCTCCGGAAAAGTCGTCCTGAAAGATTGGAATGGAATCCGACAGAACTTCAGGACTGTTCAAGGCATCAGACCAGAGGACAACCTCAGTTGTCTGGCCGCTGGCTCCTTCGAAGTTCTCAATGTTCGAAATGGGGTCTCCAGGATTCCCGTGCTGGCTGCCGCCAGTAACCCAGTTCAGAACATTATGGAATAATATCTGTCCATTCAGGGTGTATTTTGTGGCTTCCGGCAGCCCAAACAAGATTCTCTTCGCTTGCAGAAGCTCGTTCTTGACGCATACCAATCCATGCTCACCCGATACACCATCAACTGACGTAATGATTATGGTTTCAAGGTCTGTGTCAGTGATGTAGTTCATTGTCTGGGCATCGTAGTATGCCCGGAAGTAAGTGCTGTCGGGTGCAGAGACGGGAACTCCCTGGTGAACGGGATGATCGTGTTGGACTTTTTCACAGTAGGTGTACAGTGACGTTTGGCCGGCACCCAGCGCCATGTTGTACACCAGGGAGGCATCGTCTGCATCAAGGCAGATTACTGGGCATGGTATTGCCTGCAAAGAAGCGGACATGCCAGAGTGATAGCCCGTACCATCGTTAATATCACGCAGTATGACTATGTCAATCTCATTTGCAGCATAGTCATAGTCAGCCAGTTGATCGTCTGCCAATGGTATAACAGTCAGTCCCCAATACTCCATGAGCATGATCATGGAATATTCGTCGTCGGTTGGAGACTGAATAGCTCCTGTTCCACTGACGTTCATGATCACCCTTCCGACCATGGGAGGCGGGGGTACGAATGAGGGATCGATGTTCCTGTAAACGCCGAGGTTCCGCGGGCTTATCGTGGTGCGAACCATTGTCTGATAGATATTCCCCATAAAAGTGTCCTGAAGCACCAAGCTCACTCTGACATGCCGTATCTCGTCCATCCTGTCTGGATCAATATCGAAGGTGAAGGGATTGCCGAACTCGTCAAGGAACAGGAAATCGATGCTAGTGATGTTATAACCGACCATCCGCTGAAGAGAGGCATTATCAGTGATGTAGACGCAATTATCAGCCCCAAGGAAGATGTTTCGGTAATCGGTATCATCAAGCTGCTGAAATGGCTCGAAATCAGCATAAAATGAAAGTGTTACTTCTGTTGCATCCTGAATGGGATGCCAGTTTTCTGATGATATACCGCCATAAGGAAGATAACCGGCCCATATCACTTCGTCGGCTATCTGTTCTAACGCCAGTCTTCCTGAAGTGGCGAGCTCGTTCTGCATCCGGCTGAAGTGGAACTGTTGAATCCCTTTGGTGAAGAAGAGAAATACAGCGGCGAATATAACACCAAGAATGCCAATAACAATGGTTAGTTCCACCAGGGACATGCCCCGGCGTCCATGTTTGCTCAATCTGTGAAACATAATGTTACCCCCCTCTAAAACAGGATGCTGAGGCTTGTGGAATCGGTCCCATCAGGGCTGTTCCAGGTGACATTGCACCGGACCAGTTTGGCCGCCGGATATTCCGCGTAGGGAGATGAAATAGTTGTAACCCTCTGAAAACCGTCCGGCAGTACCTCGACCGGTCCGGTCCCGTCGGGCATGGATGCCACATCAAGTGTTCGCATTTGCTCCAGTTTTTCGCGGCAATACTGAAGCCCCTTGGTCATGAGATCCATTTCGGTTGAGTTTCTGACGATATGGAAGAAGAAAACAGCGATACCAGCCACAATGATGGCCAGCAGGAGCGATGCGATGACCACCTCCATGAGAGTAAAACCTCTGCTGCCCCTTATCCTGCTCATCTTTCATCCTCCTGAGAGTTGAAGCTGAATTGTCTTGCCAGTTCAACGGTTATCGAATCCCCTCTTGAAACCCTGACCGTGAGGAGACGGGTCCTGTCGCCCGACCAAGCCAAGGTTGTTCTTACTAGGAATTGCCGACCCATGATGGTGTCGGTCCTCTCTGATGAGAAAGGCTCGGGGAGCTGCATCTCCGACTCGATATCGCGCACTTCAAGCACGGCGAGTGTCAGTGCGTCCTGCCTCAGTTCAAGGTTGCGGGAACCCCTGAAGAAGTACTGCAGCGTCAGGGCCAGCACCCCCAGCACCAGAACGATGACCACCGAGGCAACAAGCACTTCCACCATCGTGAAACCTCGCGCCTTCACTGTTCCCCCGGCCCTTCACGCTCGGTGAATACCCTGCAGGCGGGGGGAGCGCCGTAAATGTGAATCCGGTATGAGGAGAAGCTGGTCTCGTTGCGGGAAGTGCTCGCGGTTTCAAGGATCTGTGCCGTGCCGTCGCCCGCAAGGGGATTGAAAACGGCATCGAAGCCACCTTCGCCGGGAGCGAAAACATCAACATCCCCGCCGTCGGCGTCCCCCCAGACGTAGCCGCCACCCGAGAGAACCGGGAGCCTGCGGCCACCGTTCAGAGATGCCATCATTACTGAATCGGACATGACTCCCGTCATCAGTGTTCCCCGGCCGAAGAACCTTCCAGTCCAGGGTTCTGTCAGAGCGCCGGTGGGCTGAAAAACTCCGAATCCGTCGTGGTTGAGCCGTGTCCAGATGGACTCACCGCCGGAGAGGGTCCACTTCGCGCCGAGACCAAGGCTGCCCTCGATGGAACCCCACGCCGCCAGAGCAGCATCACGGGAGGGAGAGGCGGAACAAAGCCCCGTGGAGGTCAACGTGTAAAGGCTTCGCGGTCCGGCCCAGGCGATGTCATCCCTGCCGTCCCGGTTGAAGTCGCCGAAAAAGACCTCCCGTACAGGAGGTGCCAGCGTGAAGGAGTTGGGTGTACCCGGGTTTCCGTAAACTTCACCCGAAGGCATGACCGCCGGGCAAGTTCCAAAAGGTGAGATCAGCTTCAGGGACGCACCCGTGTCGATGTCCACAAGGGTTCCAAGGTTGGCGCCGTTACTGATGGCGAGCAGGAGGGTTCCGTCCGAATTGCCGAAGGAAAGCACCGAGTAAGGGTTGAAACCCTCGATGGAAGCGTCGGTCGTGTGTACGAATCCCTCGTTGGTGACAACCGCTATCTTCCTGCCGTCAAACGTATCCAGCACAAGAAGCGCGGCTTCAGCGCCGTTCCAGGTACCCGCGCAACCCTTGACCAGCGACGGTGAAAGCTCCGTGCGGAAAACGCCGATCCTTTCAGCGCTTGAACCCTCGTAAACGTAAACGGTCAGCCCGTTCTCGGGTGTCACGGCAAAAAGAAGCCTCCCTGCGGGGACAACCAACGGAACCGCATCCCCCCCGGTTGAGTAACCCGCTGTGCGCGGTCCAACCTGTTCACTGCCCGAAACGGTGAATACCGTGGTGACATCAGCGAGCTCGTAAGAGTGTGAACTGCCCGTTTCGAGCAGCCCTTCGCGTTCAACCTTTATCACAAGAGCTTCAAGGGCGCTTGTCTCCGAAAGGGCGACCTGGGCGTCCCGCTCCCTTTGTAGCTGCCCCGAGATCATCCGGTCCATCAGGCTGAAAAGGATGCCTGCCGCCAGCATGACAATCAGCGCGGCAGCCAGGGCGATGAAGATCGCTGCTCCACTGTTTCCAAACGTCCTGTTCGCTTTGCCGTCTGTTCCAGGACTGCAGGCACTGACCATGCGGAATATCCTTTCTTTCAATAATGACTGAAAGAGAGCAAAACCGTTGCCAGATCTTAACTGCCTATTATTGATCTATAGCATAATTACTTTAGAGTTTAATGGAGCAGGACATGAACCGGATTTCATGGTATATGCAGGGATGTTCACACCCCGCTGTAGAGCCCACCCGGTCTCCGGACCGCCAGCCCCCTGAGTTCCAGGTCAAGAAGACGGGCCCTGATCTCGGTCTCGGTGAGGTCCATGACCCTGCAAAGCTCCTCGGGGGTGGCTTCCCGTGTCCTTATAAGGGCAAGCAGAGGGTCATTCACCAAAGGGTCGACACCTGTTCGTTCCCCGATGCCCATGGCCCTCAATATGTCCGCGGTCTCCAGTACGATCCCCGCCCCGTCACGTATCAGCCGGTTGCTTCCCACTGCGGATGAGCGGGTTATCTCTCCGGGAACCGCAAGCACCTCCCGTCCCTGGTCGAGGGCGGTTCCCACGGTGATCATCGTTCCGCTCTTCTCGCCCGCCTCGACCACCACCACCGCACCGGCCAGGCCGCTTATGATCCTGTTGCGCTCCGGGAAAGTGTGCCGGGCCGGGCCGGCGCCGGGGGGGTACTCGCTTACCAGGAGACCCCTTTCGATGACGGCTTTCGAGAGCCTTTCGTGCTCGGGCGGGTAGATCACGTCGATGCCGCTCCCCAGAACGGCCACGGTCACTCCTCCCCCGTCGAGGGCCCCCTGGTGGGCTTCAGCATCGATGCCACGGGCCATGCCGCTCACGACCGCAACACCGCACAGAGCAAGCTCCCTTGCAAGTGCCCTGGCGGTGCGCCTTCCGTAGAGTGAACACCTTCTCGATCCGATTACGGCCACCGAATGAGGAATGGAATTCAGGGAAACCCCTCCCCGGTAGAACAGGATGGCTGGCGCGTCGGGGATGGATGCGAGGGCCTCGGGGTAGTCGGGGGCGCCGAACCATGTGGCCTTCACGCGCAGTCTTCCGCACGTCTCAAGAGCTTTCTGGATTGATGCTTCGCATGGGGGGGCTGCAAAACGGGATGTGGCCTCGGGACCGCGATCGGGAAGGAGTCTTCTCAGTTCCCTGCGGTTCAGGGGGCTTCCGAGCACCAGAACAAGCAGGGCTCTTAACTCCTCAGTTCCCGAACCCTGGCCGCAAGGGTCGATAGAAATGCCTTCACCCCCGCTCCGGTGGCTGAACTGAGGGCAATCGCGCCTTCTGGAAGAGTACTCAGAAGGGATTCGAGCTGACCGGAGGGGACGAGGTCGGCCTTGGACAGGATGATAAGCGACTGGGTGTTCTGGAAACCGCCGTACTCGTGCAGTTCGGCTTGAAGCGCGGAAAGCTGCATGGAGGGTGACAGCTCGAGGTCGGGCGAGAGAACGAAGACCAGGAGCCTGTTGCGCTCGGCATGGCGAAGGAACCTGAAGCCAAGGCCTATCCCCCGGGCGGCGCCCTGGATCAGCCCGGGAAGGTCGGCTATGACGAAGCTCTCGCCGGTGCCCGTTTTAACCACGCCCAAAGCTGGGTGAAGCGTGGTAAAGGGGTAGTCGCCCACCTTTGGTCTGGCGGAGCTGACCACCCTTACCAGTGTCGATTTTCCGGCGTTCGGAAAGCCCACCAGGCCGGCATCGGCCATCAGCTTCAGTTCCAGCCGGAGCTGAAACTCTCTCCCGGGGCTTCCCTTCGTGAACTGCCTGGGGGTCCGGTTCCTCGAAGTGGCAAAAGCGGAGTTGCCGCGGCCGTGGGCGCCGCCCTTCACCACGAGGAACTTCTCGCCGTCTTCGGTGAGGTCGGCCAGAAGGTCTCCGGTCTGATTGTCGTAGATCTGTGTTCCCGGAGGGATCTTAAGGACAAGGTTCTTTCCCGCAGCACCGGTGCAGTCCGACGAGCCACCGGGCTGACCGTCTTCAGCGCGGAACAGGGTGCCTCCCACGAAATCCGCGAGCGTTGAGAGCTTGCAGTCTACCAGGAAGTAGACGCTTCCGCCGTTACCGCCGTTACCGCCTGAAGGGCCACCCTTTGGCACGAGGGCTTCCCTGCGGAACGCTACAAGACCGTCTCCACCCTTGCCGGAACGGACAAGAATGATTACCCTGTCAATGAATCTGCCGTCCAAGGGACCCCCCGGGCAGGGTTACTGGGAGTAACGCTGAACCCTGTCTATTTTCTCCTCGCAGAGGCTGATGGCGTTCCGCGCGGCGGCGACCATGTTCTGGGCCTGACCCGCCCTGTAACCGGTTACCTGGTTGAGCGAGCCGATCGCCGCGTTGAGTTCGCTGATGGCGGCTTCCCAGGTGGGGATGTTCGAGGCCACCAGTTCGGAAACCTGAGCCTTGTTCACGCCGCTCTGGTAATAGAAGGAACCCACCATGTAGTTGGCTGTGGGATCGCCGGGGTAAGCGTTCTGGAGTCTGTTGAAAACGCTCTGCATTGAGGACCTTTGACCGCTGTCGCGATAGACGGTTGCCAGGAGAAGGTAGGCCTGCCGATTGCCGCTTGAGCTGATGATGCCCTCGAGTCTGGTGACGGCGGAGGATGCCCTTCCTGCCCTTGCCTCAAGCTGGGCTGCGTACAGAGCGGTCTGTTCGTCGTAGTCATGTCCGAGCACGATGTCGATATTGTCCGCAGCGGCGCCGAAAGCCCCTGTCTCCTCCTGGGCCCTTGCGAGCCTCATGCGGATGTTGTCCCAGTCCGGGCGTGCCTGAAGGATGGCCTCCATGTGAGGAATGGCATCGGTGTAACTGCCGATCTGGGCGTAGAGCAGGCCAAGGGCGTACCTTGCCTGAAGGTTCTGCGGATTGGCGGCAAGAGCCGACTCGAAACTGGCCAGAGCCTGATCGACCATTCCCATGGAATTGTATGCCGAAGCAAGGCCGGCGTAAGCGGGTGCGTTGTCGGGGTTGGCTTCGATAGCCTGTTCGAAGAAGGTCTTTGCGCTCTCGTACTGCTGGCGTCTCATTGCGATCTCGCCAAGACCGGTCAGAGCGTCGGGGTTCAGGGGCTCCTGCGCAATTATCCCGTTGAAGAGGACCTCGGCCCGATCAACGGAATCAACCGCGCTTCTGAGGTAGATGTCGGCAAGATCGAGCCTTGCCTGAAGGTGGTTTGGGTCGACCTCGAGAACCTGCTTGTAAGTCATGATGGCCATGGGCCAGTTCTCGGTGCTTGCGTGGTACACCGCCATGTTGAGGGTCTCGTCCACCCTGCCGCCGATCTGACCGCTGATGGCTTCAACGATGGACTGCGCCAGGGCCTGAACGGGGCCGGTGTTCTTCGGAACCATTGACGGCGCCGGGCTGATCGTGTTGCCACTGGCAACGACCATGATGGTCCAGATCACCTGGTACTCGGTGCCGCCCGTGGGGGCAACGAAGCCGAAAATGACGAGGTCCGCTCCCATGGCGGCTCCCGCAGTGGGAACGAACTCGGGGGGGACCCCGTACCTGAAGCCTGAGGGGTCGAAGCCGGCATCTTCAAAGGCGCGGTTGAGGTCTCTGTCGGCCACCACGCTGTAGGAGGAATTCCCCTGCAGGGCGGAGCGGATGGAATCGTGAAGCTTCTCGCTTATCCAGCGGGAGTTGTCATCGCTGTTTCCGAACGGGATGATCCCCACAGTAGAACTGCCGTCGGGTCCACTTGCTACAGCAGTGGAACACGCCGTGACGAAGAAGAAAACCAGAACCGCGGTAAGCCTTGTCATGTCGGACTCCCTTCAAAGGTAAAGTGATCGTAAGGTTTGACTGAAACAGATTGTTTAATATTGTGTCCGAAAGCCTTTGGCGCAAGCCAGAAACGGTTTCTCATCCTGGTGCCGTTCCTGCGGTGACTGTGCAAACCGGTACCGCAAAGGGTGCACATATCCACTGTATATACTTGCTCATTGTTGTTAAAGTAAGAAGCAGCCGCCTCTTTTAGGTCAAGTCTTCCCGGCAGGCGCCCGGTCTCACCGGATCTGCTGTTTTCCGCCACTATCGAGCGAACCTCTTCCCCGACGGTATAGCACTCTCCGCAAATGCACGGCCCCAGGACAACCGCCCTGGGCGGACCGCCCCCGGCTTCGATAAGAGCGTCCAGAACCCCAGCCGCAAGTCCCCTCCAACCCGCGTGGGCGCAACCGATCACCTTGTCCCAAACCGCGAAGACGGGAAGGCAGTCAGCTGTTGAAACCCCGGGAAAACGCGTTCCGTGACGGGGAAGGATCATACCGTCCGCGAGCGCGAATGGCTCAGGGGGATCAATAATTACGGCGCCGTGCACCTGGCTGAGAAAAACGGCTTCCCTCGGGACTTCCCGGGGTGTCGAGTCAACACCGGCCATGAAGACAGCCAGTTCGGTTCCGGGTATCGCCGCACTCCTTGTCATGCATTTGCCTCCGAACGTGATACACCACCGGAACCTGCATGTTCCCCCGCGAAGGTGAAGGCCTCTTCCAGGGACGCCCGGCGGAAGGGCGGCAGACTTGCCAGAAGGGTCTTGCCGTACCCGGCCCGAAGGAGCTTCTCGTCAAGGAGAACAAGAACCCCCCGGTCACCGGAGGATCGAATCAGACGGCCGGCGCCCTGTCTCAGCCTGATGGCGGCAATTGGCAGCATCAGTGACATGAACGAGCTCTCGCCACGGGAATCGAGGGACGCGATCCTCGCCCGCATCAGCGGATGCCCGGGAGAGGGGAAGGGGATCCTGTCGATGACGAGCCCCTGAAGAAGGTCTCCCGCAAGGTCGATCCCCTCCCAGAAGCTTCTTGTTCCAAGTATCACTGCCCCGGGGTCTTTCCTGAAACTCTCCAGTATCGCCGAACGCGGCATCTGCCCCTGGGCGAGGACCCTGACCCCGGGAACCGGGTCGTTCCGGGAAGCTTCGAGGGTCAGCTCCAGGTTCCTGTAGCTGGTGAAGAGCACCATCGTCCTGCCGCCCAGTATCCGCGCCAGCCCCGAGGCAACGCTCCAGGCCTTGTCAGCCAGTGACTGGTGGTCGTCCCGGGATGGCAGAGCCTCGGGGATCGCCAGCAAAGCCTGGTCGGGATAACTGAAAGGGCTTGGAAAAACCTCGCCGTAAAACTCGGTCGGAACGCCAAGGCGCCGTGAGAAGTACGAGAAATCACCCGCCACCGACAGCGTCGCGCTGGTGAGAACGGCGCTGGAAAAGGTATCCCAGACAAGCGCAGACAGTTCGGGACCCGGTTCGAGTGGAACGCCCTTCAGAACCCTCTGCCTGCCTGCTTCCTCTGTGAATACACACCAGTCTGAACCCTCGAGTTCAGCTATCCGCCGGGCCGCCTCCCCTATGGCTGCCGCGGCCTGTCCTCCCCCCATTGTGTCGTCCCTGCCGGAAAGGCCTTCTTTCAGTACGTCGCAAAAGCCCATAAGAGCGTCCAACTCGGGAAGCATCTGCGACAGAGGGTATTCGGCGTCGTCCGCGGTCTTTCCGGTAAGCACCGTTATCACCGCGGCAGCGGACCTCACCGTGCCCAGAAGCCCGTCCTTCCGCCCGGGATCGAGACCGCTCTGAATGACAGCATCGATCACCGGGTCCAGCATGGGCACTGAAAGCACCACTCCAAGGCACTCCCCTGCGGCGTCCGCAAGCTGGTGGGCCTCGTCCACCACCAGCAGCCCGGCCTCGGGTATCAGGTCTCCCGAGGCCAGGCCGCACAGAAGAAGGTGGTGGTTCAAAACCATTATCGAAGCCTTTCTGGCGGCGTTCCTGGCCTTGCAGTAGAAACACTGGGAGAAACTGCCGCACTGGGTCCCCAGGCAGTCCAGGCCGTCGCCGGAGATCTTGGGCTTCAGCGCCGCCGGGATCTCCCTTGGGGCGTTCCCCATGTCCCCGTCCAGTGTGTCTCGTACCCACGTTTGAAGCCAGCCCTGCGCCTCGCCCCCGGACAGCGACCATTTCCTGAGGCAGAGGTAATTGCCGCGACCTTTTAGAAGCGCCGCGTCGACGTATTCGCCCACCATTCGGCCCACGGCCGGGATGTCCTTGTGAAGGAGCTGGTCCTGCAAAGCGATGGTCGCTGTGGAAACAACGCACTTCCTGCCGGAGAGAACGGCGGGAAGAAGGTATGCAATGCTCTTTCCCACACCGGTCCCGGCCTCGAGCATGGCCACCCCGCCCCACTCCAGGGTTTCCGCAACCCTGACGGCCATCTCGACCTGCGACTGCCTGTGTACGAAACCCGGTACCGCCTGCGCCGCCGCGGGTCCGTTGAAGGCCGCGGTGACGCCTTCGGTCAGGTTCAAGACCCTGGTCCGGCTGCGGGTCTGGCGTCCAGAAGCTCCATCTGGACCGACTCGCTTCCCCTGAAGGAGTCCTCCCGGAGAAGGAATGCCAGGTCGACGGGTCTGTCGAAATCGGCAGAGCGCTTCGCCATGTTGAAACCAATGGCATTTCCCGTCACCCCGTCGAGTTGGAACGTCATCTTGAGATGCTTGCCCCGCCCCACAAGCTCACGGGTGAGAAGAAAGGCGTTCCGGGCGATCCAGACCGGTTCGGGGTTCCCGGGGCCGAAGGGTTCCAGAAGCTTTATGCCCCTCATGGTCTGCATGGTGCACTCGGTTCCCAGCAGCCTTCCGTCTATGTGAAGAAGGGGCTTGATGACCTCCCCCTCCCCCGCGGCGCCGGTTCTCTCCATCATGAAGTTCCTGAACGCGTCGAACTTGTCCCTGAGAACGGAAAGGCCAGCGGCCACGCTGTGTCCGCCGCACCTCACAAGCAGGCCCTCTTCAAGTGCTTCCTGCAGCAGGCCGTGAATGGGAACGCCGTCGACGGAGCGTGCGCTTCCACGGCCTTCCGCTCCGTTGAAGGAAATCAGCACCACCGGTACGGACAGCTCATCCACGAGCCTGCTCGCTGCGATCCCAAGAACACCCGGATGCCACGAATCACTTCCGAGAACCACGCACGGCCCTTCCCCCGCCATCTTTCTCGCTTCGGCGAAAACCCCTGAATCAAGCTCGCGTCTTCTGTCGTTGCAGCCTTCGAGTTCATCGGCCAGAATCCTGGCCTCACCCGGGTCGAGCGTGAGCAGGAGCTTGACGGCAAGGTCGGCATGGCTGACCCTGCCCGCCGAGTTCAGCCTGGGCCCGATGACGAAGGAAAGGTCCCTGGTGCGGATCCGGTCGGATGAGAGGCCGGCCTTCCGCAGCAGCGCCAGGATGCCGGGTGAGGGCTTAGACCGGAGAACATCCATCCCCCTGCGAAGGATCAGTCTGTTGTCACCCACCAGGTCCACCACGTCGCACGCGGTTCCGATGGCGCAAAGGTCGGGTTCGAGTTCCGGAATTTCGGGGTTCCCGAGAAGCTCGGCCACCCCCCTGAGGACCGCCAGGGCCACCCCTGCTCCGGAGAGCCTTCTCCAGGGGGCGCCCGGATCATTCGAGAGTTCAGGGTCGACCGTGGCACAGGCCCCGGGCACCTCGGGACCGGGAAGGTGATGATCCGTGATCACCGTTCTCACACCGGCTTCCGAAAGAATCCGAACCGGATCCACCGCGCTTATGCCGCAATCAACGGTCAGGAACAGGCCGAACCCTTCCTCAATCGCCTTGCGAACACCGGTTTCACCAATGCCGTAGCCCTCGTTGAAGCGGCATGGGATGTGCCAGTCAACCCTTGCGCCCAGGGCGCGGAGGACCCTGACTGAGGTAGCTACCGCCGTGATGCCGTCGGCATCGAAGTCTCCGTGGACAAGTATCCCTTCCCCGATGCGTACGGCGTCGGCCACCGCGGCGGCGGCTTCTTCCGCCCCCGGCAGATTACGCCATGGGGAAAGGCTGTTCCAGCGTGAATCCATGAAAGCCATTGCTTCAGGGGCAGTGAATCCCCTTCGGGCAAGAACCGATGCAACGGAAGCGGGAACACCGTCAATGCCGTCGAACGCGGCATCGGCAACTGATCTTGGAACCCATTTGTACTTCAAGAAAACCTCACGGCATTCGGGCCGGGCTGTAAGCCGGGTTCTGTACCGCTTTCGCGGCGGCGGCCATCCGTCTAAGCGGCCAACCCGGAGGTCAGGGAGGACGGGCAGCCCTCCAGTCCCGACGGGACTTCCCTCCCTATTTGGCCTTGCACCGGACGGGGTTTGCCCCTTTTCACTCTCCCCGAGGGGAGCGATCGTCTCTGTGGCACTTTCCGCGCGTTACCGCGCCGGGGGGTTTCCCCCCGCGTCCCGCCCTGCGGAGCCCGGACTTTCCTCTCCCAGATGGGAGCGACCGCCCGCCCGGCCCGAACGTTCCTATTCTAACTCACCTGCTCCCGGCGAGGGAGCTGTCTTCAGTCCAAACAACGTAACAGCCGCACATCGGGCATACGAACGTGCCGCCGCTCTTTATCTCAACACCGTTCTGGGGGGGGACGTTGGTCAGGCAGCCTCCGCAGGCGCCCGTCTTCAGCCCCACCACGATTTCGGCCCTGCCCGCCCCCCGGACCTGCTGATACTTTCTGTAATTCTTGAGATCGATGGATTCGACTGCCCGTTGCTTCTCGGCCTCGAGTTCCGCAACTTCAGTCTCAAGCTGCTTCCGCTTCTCCTGAAGCATTTCCTGCCGGGTCTCGAAGCGTTTCTGGTACCTCTCCAGCTCCCGGCCCGCCCTTTCGCTCTCCGCCTGGGCCTCTTCCTCGGTTTCCATGGATTCCAGCAGAAAGGTGTCGATATCGTCGATCTTGCCCAGGGCATAGTCTATCTGCTTCAGCATTGCCTTGTACTCGTCGTTGGTCTTTATCGACAAAAGCCTCGTTCTGTACTCCGCCACCTTCGTCCGCAGGTCCTGCTGATCGGACTTCAGTGAGGCCTGCTTCCGGCGGCAGGCTTCAATGGCATCCTCGAACCCCTTGTAACGCTGCCGGTGCTCCTCCATCTCTTTCTGATGAACCTGCATTTCCCTGGGAATAGACTCGAGGTCGGCAAGCACCCGATCGAGCCTTCTGTCGGTATCCTGAAGAATCAGCAGCTTCTCTATCCGGTCCTCCATCTCACCTCCTGCATGCACAAAAAAAGGGGGCACCCGAAGGTGCCCCCCAAAGTGGGCTGGTGGGCGGGACAGGGCTCGAACCTGCGACCCCAAACGTGTGAAGCTTGTGCTCTACCAACTGAGCTACCCGCCCTTCTTCACTATTGGTGGGCCCACCTGGACTCGAACCAGGGACCAGCCGGTTATGAGCCGGCGGCTCTAGCCAACTGAGCTATGGGCCCGTAGGATGGCAAATCTATCCGCAAACGCCCATGCCGTCAAGTTGCGGCAGCATCATCACAGCGTTAGATTTCCACCGCCGGGCCGGAGTGGCGGAACGGCATACGCGGTGGACTCAAAATCCACTGTCCGCAAGGGCATGAGGGTTCAAATCCCTCCTCCGGTACCAGAAAAGGGGCACCTTCCGGGGTGCCCCTTACCTATCGTCCATGGATCGTTCTACCTTATCAGCACAACCCGTGTGGAAGCCTGGAGTTCCGCGCTGGAAAGCCTTACGAAGTACACACCGGAGGCAAGGGGCGCACCGCTTCCGTCACGGCCGTCCCAGTAATGGGTGTGTGAACCGGCTGGCAGGGTTCCAAGTTCCTGCGTTCTCACGAGGCGCCCCGCAGTGTCATAGACACTAAGGGTAAGGGGAGAAAGGCCGATGCTTCGGAATGACAGGTTCGCGCCGGTCGTCATGGGGTTGGGAGAAACATGAATTGACGGTGTTGCTTGAGGGATTGAATCCTCTTCGGGTGGTACAGTTCCGGTGGGCTCCTCAACCCAACAGGCGATATATGGCGTTAGAAACCCACCGGCCTGGGTAAATCCTCCTCCGACATATACATCTGAGCCGCTGACAGCGATGGTTTGGACCGAGCTGCTCACACCACTCCCAAGTGCCGACCAGGAGCTGCCATCCCAGCGAGCAATGCGGCTGGCAGATGTTCCTCCGGCCTGGTCGAAAGAACCACCCGCGTAAACATCCATGCCACGCACTGCTA
The DNA here is from genome assembly GCA_046485185.1 of Candidatus Fermentibacteraceae bacterium. Lineage (GTDB taxonomy): Bacteria > Fermentibacterota > Fermentibacteria > Fermentibacterales > JCC-6 > UBA6080. The sequence goes on along the minus strand of JAWOHL010000034.1, from coordinate 4,783 downwards.
TCGAATAGACCAAGTTGTTCACACCACTTCCCAGAGTCGACCAGGAACTGCCGTTCCAACGGGCTACACGGCTGGCAGAGCTACCTCCGGCCTGGGTGAAGAAGCCTCCGACATACACATCCGAGCCGCTGACAGCAATGGAAGAGACCGAGCTGTTCACACCACTCCCAAGTGCCGACCAGGAACTGCCGTCCCAACGGGCTACACGGCTGGCAGAGATGCCTCCGGCCTGGGTGAATATACCTCCGACATACACATCCAAGCCGTTTACAGCGATGGCATAAACGTAGTCATTCACACCACCTCCCAGGGCAGACCAGGAACTGCCGTTCCATTTCGCAATGTAGTTGGCAGTAATACCCCCGGCCTGGGTAAAATAGCCCCCCGCATACACATCGGAACCATTCACTGCGATATCGCCTACCCAGTCGTTCACACCACTTCCCAGGGTTGACCACGAACTGCCGTTCCATTTCGCAATGAAGTTGGCAGGAATCCCTCCGGCCTGGGTAAAAGCACCGCCAACATACACATCTGAGCCGCATACTCCGATGGCATAAACAACGCCGTTCACACAATCTCCCAAAGCCGACCAGGAACAGCCATCCCACCTGGCGATGTAGCGGATGTCTGGATTGTTTCCAGTCCTGGTAAAGCCACCACCAACGTACACACACGAATCACACACCGCGATTGCATGAACAATGGCATTCACTGAAGCACTTAAACCTGACCAGGAACTGCCGTCCCAGTGGGCGATGTGGTTGACAGGAGTCCCCGAGGCATTGGGAAAGTACCCCCCCGCGTATACATCCGTGCCACTCACAGCGATGGCACTCACACGGTCATTCACACCGGTTCCGAAAGTAGACCAGGAACTGCCGTCCCAGCGGGCAATGCGGTTTGCGGATATTCCTCCTGCAATTCCAAATATGCCACCGACATAAACATCCGAACCACTAACTGTGATTGCGAAAACGGTGCTGTTCAGGCCACTGCCCAGAGCCGACCAGGAACTGCCGTCCCATCGGGCGATGCGGTTGGCAGAACTTCCTCCGGCGCCGCCAAAACTACCACCCACGTACACATCGGATCCGTTCGCCGCGATGGCATAGACCGTTCCATTCACACCACTTCCCAAGGCCGACCAGGAAGTGCCGTCCCAACGGGCGATACGGCTGGCAGGATTAGCGCCGGCCTTTGTGAACGTGCCCCCCGCATACACATCCGTGCCACTCACCGTGATGGCATAAACTGTTCCATTCACACCACTTCCCATGGCCGACCAGGAACTGCCGTCCCAACGGGCGATACTGCTGACGGAGCTTCCTCCGGCTTCCGTGAACGCGCCCCCCGCATACACATCCGTTCCGTTCACCGCGATGGCATGAACTGTGTTGTTCACACCATTGCCCAAAGCGGACCAGGAACTGCCGTCCCAACGGGCGATGCGATTGGCGGGGTTGCCACCTGCCTCCATAAATGTGCCTCCCACATAGACATCGGTGCCGCTAACCGCCACTGCATGGACGCTGCTGTTCGTGCCACTGCCCAGACCAGACCACGAAGTACCGTCCCAACGGGCGATGCAGAAGGCTGTGGCATCCCCGGCCTGATTGAACTCTCCGCCTGCATAAACATCCGTGCCGTTCATAGCAATTGCATGGACAGTGTTGTCAACGCCCATGATCCCGAAGCGGTTGTCCCAGTAACCTTCCGTATTCTGTTCATCGAGGGCGGGAATGGGCTCCCGCGGGGAATGATCGTCAGGAACGAACACTGGCTCTCCTCCGGGACCGAAGGTCATTCGGAACCCCGAAGGATCAAAACTTCCCGACACCCCCTCCGTGATCGCGCCTTCGGGCGTCAGCACGGTGGCAAGGGAAGGGTTTGTTTCAGTGAACGCCAGCGAGCTGCTCACGAGAAAAACCAACGCCATGATGGTTTTCATGTGTCCCCCTTTCAGGGAGATTCACCTTGCAGGCTGTACCACAACGGAATGTAAATACGCCTGGACAGGAGATACGTCAATGGACACCTTGTCCGTACTTATAACGATGCCGGGATCTGAGCGTTGACTTCCCAGGATCAGGTGTTTTGTGAGATTTCCTTCTGTCCATCGAGCTGTCCCCTGGTCAAGCTGTTGTCAACAGCCCTGAATCAGGCTTTATTCAACAGTGTAAACTATTCTGGAACCAGTGGACGTTCCAGAGATAATAGAAAGATACTTGCGTCCAGGGAGGGAACATGAATGGCATAAAACGCGTGATTTTTGCGGCTTTCTTTGCCGCTGCCTGCAGCAACCCCACGAATCCGTCGAATGACCCCAACGAATGGGAAAGCTACGAATGGGTGCCCTGCACAAATTTCTTCACATATCCGTGCAGCGTTCTTTGTTCGGTGAGCGGAGACAGCCTTTACATCATGGTCACCCAGGAAGCCGATACCACGAACTGGTACAGCTGCCGTATGCCTGACCAGGTTACCTTCAACGTGTTCTCTGATGGATTGTACGGAGAGGACTACCACGTTGACGGAAACCGGGCCATGATCGTTTCAGGCTCACTGGTAACCAACGACTGGTACGAATACCACTACCCTTACGGGCTCTGCGATGGCAAGCTCGGTGAACCCATCCCCTATCAACTGGATACTGCACTCGGTGGTGTAAACAACGTTCAAGCAGTGTTTTTCGGAGAGGTGGACGGCGACAGCACCCTTGTTTACCGGAAAGCCTTTTTCACCGGTGATTCCCAATGGGACTTGACCCTGGTCCATGATTCCACGTTCCAGGTCAGTGTCTATCTGCAGTGGGGAGAGCCGGGAGATTCTCTCTTCTTTTTCATCTACAGCTATCCGATGCCTGTTTATCTTCCGTAGACCAGGATCGAACACGGATAAGGAAAGGCCGGGCTTTCGGGCCCGGCCTTTCTGTGGTTGTTTCTTCTACCGGATAACGGCAACGCTCCTTGTCGCCTCAACCCCGCTGGCGGTGATCCTCACGAAGTAAAGACCGCTGGCGAGGTCTGAAGCGTCGAGGGGAATGCCGTGGCTTCCCTCTTCGAGGAAACCCCGGTGGAGGGTCTGGACCAGTCTGCCCTGGAGGTCGAACACCTGAACCGAGGCCTCACCGGGGGCAACCGTGGCAAACCTCACCGAGGAAACGCCCCGGCAGGGGTTGGGGAGCACCGAAACCTGCGGCCCGGAACTCTCCGCGCCCTCAATGCCCGTGCCGTCATGCTTCCAGAGCGTAACCGCGGCGTTGGCAAAGGTGAGGAAGCCCTGGTGCCTGTCACCGCTGAAAACGATGTACCAGTCGTCGGTATGGGGGGCGTAGAACCACACTTCACCGGTACTCTGACCCTGGATGAGCTCGTAGCAGTCGAACTCCTCCCCTGCCTGGTACAGCTCCCAGTTGTCGGAGTCAACGATGAAGAAGTCTGCAGTGCCACCTGGTTGGGGTTCGGCGTACTCGGACCTGGGGTTGGCGTAATAGTCCCTGCCGTTCATCAGATCGGCCGGCAGGTCGAAGTTCACCTGGACAAGGTACTTGGTCCAGCTTCCCCCGGGCTGTTCAGTCAGGGGCAGTTCGGGCATGAGAGCGGGTGGGCTCCACTCGAAAAAGTACTGCTGGTCGGGAATGCTGTTCTCTATCACCATCTCGTACCCGCCCGCGCCGTAGTTGCCAAGAGCGGTGGCGATGTTGAGGTAGTAGTTCTGGCTGTCGCCCAGTTCGAACGTGATCTGGCCGTTGCCGTCGGTCTGACCCCAGGTGCCGCGGTAGAGTTCGCTGGTCTGCCAGCCCTCGCTGGCGATCTGCACTGTGGCATTGTCAACCGGAACCCCGGCGGAGTCGGTGACGGTCACCGTCAAATTGCAGTAGTTGGAGTAGTAGGCCACGTAGTCGTACGTGAATCCGTCGTTCCTCCAGTACCAGATGCAGCTGCAGTCCTTGCCGCCGGCCATCCTGTCCTTGTCGTAGGCGCAGTAGTCGTTGCTGAAGGTGTCTACGTACCAGCCGTGCCAGGTGCCTTCCCACCAGGCCTGGCACCAGACGTGGTCCTCGTTTATGTCCATGACGCACGCGGTGGGGATGAGGGCAAGCCTGGCTGCTGCGGCAAGGAGGTCCTGGTTCTCGCCGCAGTTCCCGTTGTGCTCGTGGGCAATGACGTTGGGTTGAATGGGTCTGTTACCCGAGGCAGGGGCGTCGATGGTGGCCCTTACCCAGCCCGTAACGATGTCAACGGCGTGAAGACTGTCCGAGAACTCCACTTCCGAAGACCAGCCGTAGCTCTTGGTCTGCTGGTCCCAGAAAACCTGCACGTTCGAGTTCAGCACCTCGCTGAGGACAGGGTAGCCCGCGTCGTCCATGTCCCACAGGTACTGACGCCAGAACTCGTTGTATACGCTGGAGTCGTTCAGGGGGCGCTCATCGGATACCTTGGGCATCACCACGTAGTGGTAGTAGATCTCTTTTGGTATCTCCACCCATACCGTGTCGCCATCGACAATGGTGTTGTATTCGGTGGTGCTGTAGTAGTCGTCTCCGGGGTAGTCCACCACGTTCACATAGCTGAGCAGGGGGTCGTGAACGTAGATGCCCTGAGCGTTCTCAACCAGAACGCTCTCATCCCAGTTGGGGTTGGCCAGTATCACCCAGGAGAGGTATGCCACCGTGAAGGCAAGCTCGTCGAAGTAGGGCTGCCCCTGATGCGCCATGAGAAGTGCCCCGTAGCGGTCCTGGTTCTCGCCGCAGTTCCCGTTGTGCTCGTGGGCAATGACG
>JAWOHL010000054.1:0-36336 GCA_046485185.1 Candidatus Fermentibacteraceae bacterium | reverse complement strand
GGGCCGGATCGACAATGGGCTCGGGCCTGGTAACGACCCTTGCATCGGCGCTGTTGTCCTTAAGGATGCCAAGCGGGAAGATGGGGATCATGTTCGCTTCAATCCACTTCATGGCATCCACCGGCTCCTGCTTCCATCCGCTCGGACAGGTGGAAAGAACCTCGACGAATTGGAAACCCTTGTGCTCCTTGGCATTCTGCAGCGCCTGGCGAACGGCGGTACGGGTCTTCCTGATGTTGGCGGGGTTGTGGAGCGACACCCTGGTGACGAAAACGGGCGCGTCAAGCTGGGCGATTATCTCAGCCATGCGGATGGGATAGCCATCGGTGTCCAGGTTTCTTCCGTAGGGCGTAGTTGTTGTCTTCTGACCCTCAAGGGTAGTGGGGGCCATCTGGCCACCGGTCATTCCGTAGATGGCGTTGTTCACGAAGAACACTGCGATGTTCTCTCCGCGGTTGGCCGCCTGAAGAATGTTGTTCCCGCCTATTGCCGCCAGATCGCCGTCGCCCTGATAGCTGATGACGACCTTGTCGGGATTGGCCCGGTTCACGGCGGTCGCCACGGCGGGAGCCCTTCCGTGGGCAACCTGGAAGTGGCCGCCGTCGAAGTAGTAGTATGCAAAAACGCTGCAGCCCACAGGGCTGATCAGTATGGTGTCGTCTATGATCTCAAGGTCTTCCATGGCTTCCGCGATGAGCTTGTGAAGAATGCCGTGGCCGCAACCCGGGCAGTAGTGGGTTCTGTCCTTCTCGGCACCGGGCTTGTACTTGTAAACATCGAGGAACCCTTTGGGCTTTCTGAGCACTGTTTTCTTTTCCATGGCTACACCCCGTAAAGCTCGGAAATCCTGTCGAGGATCTCGAGCGCGGAAGGAACATTGCCGCCAAGGCGGAAATAAAGGTCACTCTTGATTGAGCCCTGAAGGGCCAGGTTCACATCGTCCACCATCTGGCCGGTGGAAAGCTCTACAGTGAGCACCTTTTCCACACCGCGTGAGGGAAAGGCGCCGATCTGCTTCTCGGGGAACGGGAATAGCGTAATGGGTCTGAACAGACCAAGCTTGATGCCCCTTTCCCGGGCGGCGTCGACCGTGTTCCTCAGAACCCGGCTGACGCATCCGTACCCGATCACCGCGATCTTCGCATCTTCCATCCTGTACTCCTCGAACCGTACTTCCGCAGCCTTTGCGGATTCATACTTGGCGAGGAGCGTCTTGTTCCACTCCTCAAGGTCATCGTGGTCGAGGTAGATGGAATTGATGAGGTTCTTGTGCAGGGGCGTTCCATAAACCGCCCACGAAGACCTGTCGGGGATCGAGTCAACGGGTTCCGGGATCTCAACCGCTTCCATCATCTGTCCGATGACCCCGTCCGTGAGGACGAAAACGGGATTCCTGTATTTGTCCGCCAGTTCGAAAGCGAGCTTCGTGAAGTCGCACATCTCCTGACAGCTGTTGGGAGCAAGCACGAGGTTGCGGTAGTTGCCATGACCGCCCCCCTTGACCACCTGGTTGTAGTCACTCTGCTCGGGACCGATGTTTCCGAGGCCGGGACCGCCCCTCATGATGTCGACGATCACGCACGGAAGAGCTGATCCGGCACAATAGGACAGGCCCTCCATTTTCAGGCTGATGCCGGGCCCGGAGCTGGCGGTCATGGTCCTGCATCCGCTTCCAGCGGCGCCGTAGACCATGTTGATCGCCGCAATCTCGCTCTCGGCCTGAAGAAAGGTCCTGTCGAGCTTGGGCAATATGCTGGCGGCAGCTTCGGCGATCTCACTCGCCGGTGTGATGGGGTAGCCGTAATACGCTGTGCACCCCGCCATGACAGCACCGTAAACGGCCGCATGGTTGCCCTTCATGAGCATTTTGGCCATGCTACGCCTCCTTCCGGGGCTGGAAGTCCTTGAGATATACGGTTACGGCGCCTGGCTCGGGGCAGTTGTAGAAACAGTTACCGCAGCCAATGCAACCTTCCCCTGCGTAGGCGCAATAGTGGTATCCCTTGGAGTTGAGCTTTTCTGAGATCACGAGCACTTTCTTCGGGCAGGCGGCTACGCACAGGCCACAACCCTTGCACTCGTCGGAATCGATCTCGGGACACGGATAGCTGGTCACTTCGTGAACCTCCCTTGCTGTGGGAATCGGCTGAAAGAAAACACAATGGAATATAGGATTCCATAAGATTACAGGGCGCCGCCGGGAAGTCAACTCAGCAGGAGTTTCGGGGATCGGGTGGCTCATACGGGCCGTGCTGTGGCGGTGGCTAGCAACGCAGCATCTTCCGCCAGTTCGATCCTGCGGCGGTATACCCGTTCATCGAGAGCAACAGGGAGTCGTGGGGCCAGGTCGTGACAATCACCACGCGGTGACCAAGCCTTGCCAGGGCATTCTCAAGAAAAGGCAGATTGCCCGGTTCCATGTCGATCACTTCCACAACGGCAGCCGTTCCCTCCCCTTTCACCCTGACCTCGCCCAGCGGTACTCCACCGGCGGTGAGGACCATTCTGTCGTCAGGCCCCTCGAGCACCGGCAGCGACTGCTTCCTGATCTCTCTGAGCCTCCGTCCGGAAAGGGCGCCGGTCACCAGAACCACTGGAACAATCAGGACAATGCTGATAACGGCATCTCCGTTGCCGAACACTGAAAGTAACGCCGACACGGCTCCGTGAAAGAGCAATGCTCCGCCGGCGAAGGTGGAGAGGACCGAGCCCTCGTCTGCAGACATCATCCCGCGTGCAAGCGACCCGGCCATTGCTGCCAGCGCAGGCTTGCCCCTGATTCCCGAGACAAGAAGGAATGTGCCCAGGGCAACCTCGGACAAGGTGAAGGCGCCCCCGGGAAACGATGTGACCAGTGCGATGAGTGTCAGAGCTGAAAGCACAAGACCTTCGAGAAGAAGCACGGTTTTGCGTCGGCCTGAAAAAACCGAGGCCAGGTATGCGATAACACCGGCCGAAGCTCCCGCCGCAGCGGCGGCGGTTCCTGTGAAAAAAAGGTCACCCGCAAGAAAAAGAGCCGCGAGAAGGGCCTCGGGCCAAAGCGCACGCATCACTCTTCCCCGGGATGCCCCAGGGCGGCAAGCCTGTCCAGAATGTCCCTAACCATCCTTCTTGCTGTCATTTCGCCCTTGGTCCTGCATTTCCCCGTGATCATCCTGCCAAGCATGGCCAGGAATGAAAGGGGATGGCTGAAGAGTCTGGTCATATAGAAGTGCAGGTAGGTCACCCGCCTGAAACGGTCGAGCATTTTGTAATCACGCCTCCAGACCGGTGAGAAGCAAAGCTCATCCATCTCACCGAAACCCTGGAGCTCTGGCTCTGACATGGCCTGCGTTGCCGGGAATGGAGTCATTATGGGCATCACCACTTCCTCCACTCCACACCTGGCAAGCTTCCTTATGTAGCGTCTCGTATCCCGTCGATCGGTGTCGTCCTCACCCGGGGTTCCTGCCACAAAGAAACAGCATGTGGAAACCCTGAGGGATGAGGCAATCGAGACAAGCCCGGGAACCCGGTCGATGTCGGCGGTCTTGTTCATGAGTTCAAGGACCCTGCGGGAACCGGACTCAGGGGAAAGGGAGAAATATCGCATACCGGCCCTTGCCAGAAGATGCAGAAGCTCCTCGTCAAGGGTTTCCATCTTTAACCCGGACGGAAAGCAGAAGGTGATGTCGTAGTCCCCATCAATGAGGCCGCTGCAGATATCCTCCACCCTCTTCCGACTAACCGCGAAGTTTTCGTCCTGAATGTGGAAGTCTTTGACCCCGTAAGTGTCCATGTGCCAGCGGATCTCCTCGAGTACCCTCTCAGCGCTTTTGGAGAGCCAGTGTCCGCCGCTCATCTCCGGAGCCTGGCAGAACGAGCACTTGTATGGGCAGCCCCGGGAGGTCAGGATGTTCATGTAACGTGCGTTCCGCATCACAGGTCCGTGTCCGTATCCCAGCTTCCAGTAGTTTTCCAGGGGCAGAAGATCCACGGCGGCGAAGGGCATGCTGTCGAGGTTGACAGTGTACTTCGTTCTGCGGTCGACAATGCCGCCCTTGAAGGCCACCCCTTCGAGCCCGTCGATCCCCTCGCCGCTTTCAATACGGGAGAGAAGCGCAGGGAGCCTTCGCTCTCCCTCACCCATGATCACATAGTCCGCCCCTGCGGCAATGAAGTCACCCGGAATGAAGGTGGCGTGGTATCCTCCCACCACCACGGGCCTGCGGGGAACTGATGCCTTGAGTTCCCTGACTATGGCGCAGGCCATGGAGTGTTCGCCGGCGCAGTGCACGCTCACGCCCGCCACGGCACTGGAGGGTGTGAGCCGTGCCGTCTCGGCGGGAGTCAATCCCCTGGCCCTGTAGCGGTTGCGGAAGGTGTAGAAACGATGGGGATTCAGACCGTAGGCGTCGACTATCTTGACCGCATAGCCGGCGTCTCTGGTCGATGCAGCAAGGTATGCCAGCCCCGACGGGATTCCCGGAATGCTCCCGTAGAAATCCGCTTTCAGGTGAACCACCGGCGGTCTGATCAGGGTGAGTTCGATCAATGGAGCTGAGGCTCCAACGGCCTCTTCATATACCTGGCGGTGGCGATCAGGGAAAACCCGTTGATGTACTTCTTCAGGTCGAGAAGGCTTCGCATGCGCCTGATCTTTTTCCAGACCAGTTTTGGCCTCATGTAGAACCTTCGGTGCCCTTCCTGGATCAGGAACCTTATCTGGTCCTCTGTCATGCCCTCGGGAACGAACGAGACATTCTTGAAGTTGAACCTGTCCCGGGCGAACTTGGAGGGCTTTATCCTTCCCTCAAGCAGATCGTTGTAGACCTCGCTTCCGGGAAGAGGCGTAAGGTTCACGAAGACAGCGTAGTCGAGGTCGAGTGAGCAGGCAAAATCAATGGTGGCCAGTCCTTCTTCGAACGTCTCACCGGGAATGCCGAACATGAACGTGCCGTAAGCTTCCATTCCCAAAGCACTTGTGGCGCTGACGGCCCTGCGTATCTGGTCCAGGGTGGTTCTCTTCTTCAATGTGTCGAGGTTCTTCTGAACCCCGCTTTCGATTCCGAACAGGATCCTCCAGCAGCCAGCCTTCTTCATTCGTCTAAGCATTCCTTCGGTGACCCTGTCCACCCTGGCGTTCACCGCCCAGTCCACGTCCAAACAGCGCTTCTCTATCTCATCACAAAACGCGTCGACCCTTTTCTCGGACAGGGTGAACGTGTCATCCCAGAACGCTATGTCCCGAACTCCCTGGTTTTCCACCAGCCATTGTATCTCATCCGCGATGTTTCCGGCTGTTCGCATCCTCGTGTGTCTGTCCGTGTGGCAGAAGATGCACTCGTACGGACACCCCCTGGCACCAATGATATTGGCATGGGGAAGACGATTGTAGAAGGTGGGGGACGGAAGGTAATCCGACGCGGGAGCGAGATGGTGGGCCGGAAAGGGCAGGGTGTCGATATCTTCCACCAGAGGCCTTGGAGGGGTGCGACGAATGTCGGCGCCCTTCCTGTAGATAATGCCTTTCACACCCTCGGGAGAAGCACCCTCGGACAGGGTCTGAACCAGCTCCCTGAACGTGTGTTCGCCTTCACCGTACACCAGATAGTCCAATCCAACGCACTCTTCAAGGCATCGTTCCCCCCAGAGCGTGGGGTGTATCCCCCCTGCGACGAAAACGGTTTCGGGGAACTCTCGCTTCAGCTCGTTCAGCATCCAGCGGGAATTCTCCCAGTCAACACTGGTTATCGTTACTCCCAGAACCTCGGGTTTCAGGTCACGAAGTTTCGCCCGGGCTCTCTCAAAGCTGTGGAACAGTCCTTCGAGGTACACCACATCATGGCCGTCGGCAATCACGAAAGGCGCCAGGTACAGCAGCGATGGCGAGGGGACCACATTCACGAGGGGCTTGATCTTGAGCCAGCGGAACGGCGAAACACGCTGGTTCATGAAATCGTGCTGGTCCTGTTCCCAGGTTGCGGGCATTGTCAAAAGTACGATCTTCATTCTCAGCCCTTTCCGGCGGAATCGGAATATAATACCGACCTTGAGAAAACCCCGAAAGGGAAAGGATCCTCCGATTGAGCATATCGGTGATCATACCGGCCTGGAACGCCTGTCGCACCATAACGGAATGTTTGACAGCGATCGCAGGACAGACGGTGCCTCCCCTGGAAACCATCGTGGTGGACGATTGCTCCTCCGACGATACTCCTGTGCTTGCCCGGTCGCTGGGGGCAAAAGTCCTCAGCCTCTCCGAGAACGTGGGACCGGCCGCCGCACGGAACCTGGGGGCAAGAGCCGCCCTGGGTGACATCGTCCTGTTTCTCGACGCTGATGTGATCATCCCGGAGAACCTTGTTGAATGCATGAGCCTTCACTTCAACGACGCATCGATTTCCGCCGTTCAGACCATCTATACACCGGGATGCCCCGGCGCGGGTCTTGTAACTCAATATCAGAACTTTTACTACCATCACTCCCTGGGAAGGCTGGAAAGCGGCAAGGTCGCAATTTTCGCTACTTGGTGCGCCGCGGTGAGGCTTCCCCTGTTCCTTGAACTGGGAGGATTCAACGAATGTATCCCCGAGCCCACTGTTGAAGACGAGGAGTTCGGGTACGCGCTGGCTGACTCGGGAGGGGTGATCTACCTTGACACATCCCTTCAGGTGACCCACCTGGCCCGCTACAACCACGCCACTTTTGCCGCCAGACGCCTTCGAATGGCTGTCGCACAAGCAAAATCAGGGTGGCGGCAGGTGAAAGACAGGCTTCTCGCCCGCTACATGAACGTACACGAAACCGGAACCCATCACAGCAGATGGGTCGTTCTCTCAATCATTCTCACCTTGCTTGCCTGGTGTGCCCTGCTTTCCGCCTTCATCACCGGACCGGCAGGGCTGCTGCTTTTTTCCGGGTTGCTGATCCCCGCGCTTCTGTGCCACACCGGTTTCTTCGCAGCCGCAAAAAGGCACTTCCCATGGCGTGTCATTCCGGGGTTTGCATTCATATGCTTTCTTGACATGACCATTCTCGGTCTGGGGTTGGCAAGGGGAACCTTTGAGTTCGTTTTCGGGAAAAGATACTGAGCGGAATGTGGTAACTAGATTATTGCTGAGCAATAACTTACAGCAACAAACTAAGCAATCTAAGTCCGTCCCCTATATCTTTTTTACCAGGAACTTCCAGATCGTGTGCAGGACGCTGAGGCCGTAGGGGATGGGTTTCAGGCTGGAGTAGCCCTGGCCGTGCAGGGTGGGGATGGGCACCTCGATGACGGTGAGCCTATGTCTGATGGCGCCCACGAGCATCTCCGAATCAAAGTTGAAGGTGTCAGAGTACCCGCGGTACGGGATGCGCTCGAGGGTCCTGAGGCTGTACGCCTTGTAGCCGCTGTGGTAGCTCGTCAGCTTTGCGCGGAACACGAGGTTCTCGAGCCCGTTCAGGCCCACGGTGCCCCAGTACCTGGCCTGGCTCATTCCGCCCTTCCTCATGTCTCCGTACATTGTCCGGCTTCCGCCCACAACGTCCGCTCCCTCCCTGAGGGGGGCTATCATCTTCAGAAGGAAGTCGGGGGGGTACTGCCCGTCCGAGTGAAGCATGACCACGCCACCTGCCCGGTGCATAACGGCCCAGTCGAAGGCCGTCTTCTGGGCGGCGCCGTAGCCACGGTTCCTGTCGTGCCTGATGATCTGGATCCCGGGAAACTCGGTGATGAGCCCGGAAGCGATCTCGGCAGTGTTGTCGGTGGAGCCGTCGTCGACCACCAGAAGGGTGTCGATGGAATCCCAGGCCTCACGGGGGATGTTCCTGATAACACCCTCGATGAATCTGCCCGTATTGTATGCGGGCATGAAACAGGTGAAGTTCATTTTCTCGCTCTTCTCATGTCAATTGAAACAAGGGACGGCAAACACTACGAAAAGCCCGGAAGCCGCGCAATACACCGGGGAGGTAAAAAAATCGGCACCGAAGACATGATCGGGCAGCTCCTCGCGCAGAGGCTCGGGGGGCGGATCCTTGACGTGGCCACCGGGAACGGAAGCTTCATAGGCTTCCTGCGCCACTACGCCGCTCCGGAAAGCACGGTCACCGCGGTGGACACCTCACCGAACGCAGTGCGCGCCGTTGCCGGCGCTTTCAGGGAAGACCCCGTCTTCCCCGTCCAGGCCTCGGGTGAAACGCTCTGCTTTTCCGACGGAACTTTCGATGCTGTTGCCGTCGCCAACTCGATCCACCACTTCCGGAACCCCGCAGCCATACTCAGTGAGATGATGAGGGTCCTGAAACCAGGGGGGCTCTTCGTTCTCAGAGAGATGTTCCGTGACGGCGGGCAGACCGAACCCCAGAAGACCCACATAATGCTCCACCACTGGTGGGGCGATGTTGACAGGCTCACAGGGGTGGTTCACAACAGCACCCTTACCAGACGTGAACTGGAGGCCATTCCCTTTGAACTCGGGCTGGAGGATGTGCTGTCAGCCGTTCAGACCGACATGGAAACCGACCCCAAAAACCCTGAAAACGCCGCCTACCTCGGAAAGACCATCCAAAGCTGCCTTGCCAGGGCGGAAGGGCACCCGGATCTCATCGCCAGGGGCGGAATGCTTCGCGAGAGGCTTACACAGGTTGGGTTTGCCGGGGCATCAGCGGTGCTTGCGGTCGGGGTAAAAGCGTAAGGGCCTTGTCACCGCCATCAGGGTGGCCACAACTGCACACACATTCGTGTGTATTCATGTGCTTTCCTGTAACTGCTGTCCCGATGGCCTCCGGGAGCGATCGTTTACCATCCTGCTGTTTGCTGTTCACGACCGGCAAACACGCCGTACTCTTCCGGTCGTCCTCCTTCCGTACCTCCCCCGGTGTCGCAACGAAATCTGCGTTTGTGCTGTATGTAAAATACATACAAGCATTAATAACCCGCATTGACGGACGCAGCCATAGCGCTCATATTTTTGACTTGTGTGGGTAACTAACTGGAAAGTAGGATGATACTGTGTTAAAAACCCATGGTTCATTTCTGTTCGTTCTGGTTGTAACTGCTGCAGTCGTTGGTACAGCCGCTGGTTTTGGTTTGCCGGATATCTCGGATGTCACCGGGATAGAATTACCCAAAGAAGCAACCCGTGTTACGTTGCTTCCTTCGCAGGTTCACGCCGCATTCAGCTCCCTTGACGAACCGAACCCTTTTGAGCCGGTTTCTCTGACCTATCTTCATACAGATATGCGTGACTATGACGATTTCTTTTTCCGGGCAAGCCGCATGCGCGGTACTATCCAGCTTGCTCACCGCACTGTTGAGATGCTTCAGACAATCACCGATACCGAGATGCTGGCCAAAGCTCTGGGTGATGAGGAGTTCCTGAACAGCATCGAGGACAGCGAGCAGTTCGAAACCTATGAAACCCTTAAGCTCTTCATTCCTGCTTCGATCGACGGCCTCACGGCTCTGCCCCAAACCGTCACTCAGCTTGTTAGCACCAGTGCGAACCTGGTCACCTCGGCCCCGAGCGACTTCGCAGGTGTAAACGCAGTGCATCTCCCAATGATACTGACGGAGCTGGCAAGCACAGCTGAACTCCTTGGCGGGCTGCCCGGCGAAGCGGCATTGTTGCTGTCAGAACTTCAAGCTGCAATACCGACGCTGTAGATCTGTAGCGGTTAAAAAGCCAGGTTTTTCGCATAAGCCACCGGAGCGGACGGGGACCGTTGTCGGGAGGTCCTTGGTGCAGGTGGGTCCTCCACAGAGAAAAACTCTCTGACCGGAACCACAGCAGCAGGAACAGGAACGCGCCCTCTGAGCTTCCAAAGAGGTGTCAGGGCTGAGTCAGGGCGATGGGAATGGTGGCTCAGCCCGGTGACCTTGAATGTTCGACGGTGCCCGGGGCGGGCGCAGCTCGCGTTCGGGTGTCAGGGCTGCGGCCCTTTCTTGGGTCCATGGTTCAATGAAGCCCCGGTCGCCCTCCATGTGGAACAGGTACGGGTTTCTTCCGGGAAAGACCGCTTCCATCGCGGCCATGTCCTCCCCCGGGGTCTGGTGGGCACAGAAGACTATGTCGCCGTCGAGGAAGGGGTCGGTCGCGAGAAGCCCGCTCATGATGTTGGGGTAACCGTGCTCGCCCGCCTCCATGAACACTACCGCGGGAGGCGTCGCGTTCGCCGCCGCCAGGCGTGACGGAATCCCGTCGATGGTCTGCCAGGGCCCGCTTCGAAGGGCGATCCCGTCCGGTATGTACAAAATGAACGTGCTCAGTACAAAGAGGGCGCCGATGAAGAGCACTGCCGTGTTCCCCCACCGCCGCACCGCCTCCCTCATGCCCAGGGCGCAAAGCAGGGCAAATGCGGGGAGCGTTGTGTAGTAATGCCGTGGGCCGTAGTCGATGGCCGCGGCGTAGTGAACGAACATGAACGGGAGCACTGCCACGATCGGCAGAAAGAGCGCCTTCCACTTCCTTCTCTCCGCCCTGTTCAGAAGCACGAGAAGCGGAGGGACCAGGGAGAGGAAGGGCCAGCCCAGAAGGATGGTGCTCCCCGCACCGGCCTGCTTCGCGATGTTCAGAAGCCCCCGGAGCGGAGTGTGGGCGTGATCGCCGTACTCGGGGAACCATGCCTTGCCGGGTCCGAACCCCACCAGGCTGCCACCCCGGGCCAGGTTGTATGCCGGTGACATGGGGTCGCCAGTGTAAAGGGCGTTGGACCAGAGAAAGAACGCCACGGGAACCAAAGCGCCCAGTGAAATGAAGAGCAACGCCCTCAGCGCCCCGACCTTCAGCCTTGCGAACAGGACCAGCCCGATGGAAAGCGCCCAGGGTAGAAGGGTGTAGGGCTTCGCGCAGAGGGCCAAGCCCAGCAGGAACCCGGCCGCGCCATACCTTGACTTGCAGTCGGTCTTAAAAGCCCTCACAAGGAAGTACAGAGCCCATGTGACGAAAAGCAGTTCGGAGTTGTGCGCCATGTGTGTCGAGGCCATGAACAGGAAAAATGGCGATACCGCCATTACCAGTGCGCCCAGCCTTGCCGTAGCCCTCCCCGCAAGGTTTCGAAAGAGAAGGTATGCCCCGGCCAGGGAAAGGGCGCCCTGAAGCGGCCCCATCAGGGCGTTCAGCCCGGCCCGGGTGAAGGGGGCCATCAGAATGGCGTGGATCGGGGTGTACATCACGAACCACCGCCCACTGTCGAAGATGAAATGTCTGAACGGAAAGAGGTCTCTGGGACTGGATACCGCGGGTTCGGGCGCCCACGCCAGGCCCCGGGCGTAAACGCGGCTCTGAACAAGGTATGCCGCCTCGTCGCCGCCCTTGGGAATACCCTCGAGCGGGCCGTACGCCATCCAGGCGGTCATCCCGGCGAGAAGCAGGGGCAGCAGCAGCGTGAAACGGGCATCGCCCCCGCGTGTGAGGATGTTTCCAAGCGCCCGGGATGGAGCGCCCCAGCCTCTTAAAGCCAGGGCAAAGAGCATTGCGGCGGGAACAAGCAGTACCAGTTGAACCGCCTTGTCCGCAGGACCCTGAAGGCGACCGCCCCCGAGGGCGTACACCGCGAATACCCCAAGAAGGATCACGCCCGCAGCAAGGCAGATCGGCTTCATTTCAGTACCGTCTTCCCCTGATGGCGGAAAACACCGCAGAGATCGACGCCGGTGCTATCAGAAGAAGGTCGGGCACGACCAGGAGGCACGCCCGGAGCCCCCTGAATCCGCCTGCTCTGGTCATGTGGAAAAAAAGGGGAAGCTGAAGACCCGCGAGGATGACCAAACACAGGAAAAACCAGTTTGCCGCCCAATTCACGCCTGACGCCCAGAGGATCCCGCAGACGACAGCAAACCATGAGAACAGCGCTCCGCCCAGAACGGGGAACATCTCGGAAAAACCCGCCACGCTGATCGAGGGGGCGCCCCTTTCAGGGTTGCGCCGCAGGATGTACAGAGCCTTGGCCCGCATCATGTTCCATTCATACCGGAAGAACTCGGTCAATGTGTACTCCCTGAGGTGATAGACCCTGATCGCGGGAGCGATGAGGATCCTGCCCCCGTGGGTCCACAGCCTCTCAGAAAAGTCCGCGTCTTCGATGGTTGCCCCGGCGATGTTCTCGTCAAACCCGCCGAGTTCCCTGAATACCCGGGCCCTCACGGCGAAGAAAAAAGTGCCGCAGCCCTTTATGTAAGGCCCGCGGATCCTTCTTGTGAACGTGTGGTGGTAGTAGTAGTTCTTGTAGAAGGTGGCGGCGCCCTTCCCGGGAGCTTCGGGACCGTACACGGCCTGAACCGCGTCGGACTTCTCCATCTCCGCCCCGAGACGGTTGCGCCAGCCAGGCTCGGGCACCGCGTCCGAATCGAGGAACAGGATCCAGTCCGTAAGGGCAGCCATACCGCCGGTGTTCCTGGTTCCCGCAGCGCCGGGCTTCCCGGTCGATGCCGCGGTTTGCACGCCCAGGCGCTCGAGAACGCTGCGGGAATCGTCTGACGACCTGTCGTCGACCGCCAGCAGCCTGTCTTCGGGACCGAGTTCGCACTGCACCGATGGAATGACAAGATCAAGGGTACCAGAGCTGTTGTGTACCGGGATGACAACAGTGAGGGTCAGGGATGGACCTTCCTTTTCCCGCGGGCCAGACCCAGTTGCTCCCCGAGCATCATGAGCAGGCTCTTCGCGCCGTGCCAGACCGCCCTGAGCTGAAAGGAGCTGGTGATGTTCAAAAGCCTGTAGCAGAGGAACGACGGTCTGAAGAAGTAACGGATGTATGCCAGTCTGCGCAGTTCCATGATCTGGTCGCCGTTCATGGTGAACGGGACGAAACAGGGCCTGTCGAGAAGCATCCCCTGATCATTGAGCTTCCCGCTCATTGTGCCGTACTTCCCCTTCTGGATGCCCTTGAACATGGGGGTGCCCGGGAAGGGAGTGATGGGGAAGAACTCGACGGTGAAGCTCCCAAGGCTCTTGGCGAACCTGATGGTCTCCAGCCCTTCCTCGAAGGTTTCGCCGGGAATGCCGAAGATGTATGTCGTATGGGTCTTGATGCCCACGCTGTGGGCGAGCCTCACGGCGGACCTGATGCGTTCGAGTGTCTCGTGCTTCATCAGTGTGTCGAGGTTCTTCTGAACCCCGCTCTCGACCCCGAAGTTGATGCACCAGCAGCCGGCGGCCTTCATTGCCCTGAGTATTTTCTTGTCGACCGCGTCAGCCCTGCACGAGCACCACCAGCGAACGTTCACGCCCCGTCTGATCATCTCGGCGCAGAATTCGTAGGTATGCCTGTGGCTGTAGGTGAAGTGCTCGTCCCAGAATTTGATCTCCCGGGCGCCGTAGTGTTTGATGTAATGCTCGATCTCGTCGACCACGAGGGCTGGCGTTCGAAGACGTATGTGCCTGCCGTACATTTTGTAACAGTATAGACAGGTGCCGTTGCAGCCCCTGCTGGCGAGCATCTGCATCACCGGTACCGTGGACACCTGCTCGAAACTTGGGAAGTACCGCTCCATCTCGCAAAGGTCAACGGCCGGGAAGGCCAGTGCGTCGAGGTCGGAAACCAGCGGGCGCTCGCCGGTGAAGACCGCGGCCCCTGAAGCGTCACGGATGTAAAGCCCCCTTACTCCGGACAGGCTTCCGCCCTTCTCGACGGTGTCGATCATCTCGCCGCTTGAAAGTTCACCTTCTCCGGCGACCACCGCGTCGAGTTCCGGGCACTCTGACAGCATGTGTTCGGGCATGGCCGTAGCCCCGTGCCCCCCTATGAATGTGAAGAGAGCCGGATTATCGGCCCGGGCCCCCTTGATGAAGGGTTCGGCCTTGTGCCAGAGAAGGCTTATGACGTAAACGCCCAGCGCCTGGGCCCCGAAGGCCGCGACCCGTTTGCGCATCTCTTCGTTTGTGTGGAAAAAACCCTCGAGGTAGATGACCTGATGGCCGCGCCGGCGAAGTTCGCCCGCGATGTACTGCATGCCCGGAGTGGGCCAGCAGCCGGCGATCCCGCGGGTGTCCTTCGCTCTTATGTCATCGGGTCCCCAGGGGGGGACGACCAGCGCGACTTTCAAGGTATCCCCTTTCGGTACGGTGGCGTAATATGCCGGATTTCAGGGAGGTTCAGCAACGGGACCGGGTTCTGAAAGCCATGCCTCGGCCTCTTCACGGGACTGGAAGACACCGGTGTTCTCGCTGCAGGTCCCGCCAAGGAGGAGGCCGTACATCCTGGCAAGCCCGAATGCCAGCTCAGTAACCGCCACAATCGCCCTGCGGGAGCAGGGGGAAAAGGGGTTTTTCTGCGCAAGCTCGTGCAATGTGGATGTTTTCACTCTGCTTCCCGGTTGAATGCCGGTCAGGTCAATGATCTGTCTGAAGGCCGGATCGAACCGTTCGTCTCCAGGAAGCTTCCGGTTGTGCATCAGGAAGTCCTCATCGGAGACGACCCCGAAGGCGGTCGATGTCACGATGTGTCTTTCGGGATCGATACTGTATGTGAATGGCACCGCGACCCGCCTTCTTCTGTCCGCCTCGCGATCCGCCGCCTTAAACCCAGGGTATACTTCCCAAACAACCCGGTTCAGTCAATGACCGCGAGTCCGGGTTCGGTTCAGGGTTCCCCTTCAGGATCCTTTTCCCTGCAGGCGCCTGTGGAGACAAATTCGAGCACGGATCCGGCTGCCTCAAGCTCCACGCGCTGACCAGGGCAGATGTCGCCCCTGAGGATGGCTTCGGCGATCCTGTTCTGTACTTCCCTCTGGATCACGCGCTTGAGGGGTCTTGCGCCGTAAGCGGGTTCCCAGCCCAGCTCAGCCAGCAGCTCCAGCGCTTCAGTCGAGGGGATTATCTCGATGTCCTGCGCGGAAAGCACCCGGTTGAGGTGGGTGAACTGTATCTCGACTATCCTGCGTATCTCTTCCCTGGTCAGGCTGTTGAACACGATTACCTCGTCCAGCCTGTTGATGAACTCAGGCCGGAAACGGCCCTCGAGTTCCACCATGGCCCTTCTCAGAACCTCTTCACGGGGGAGGTCCCTGCCCAGAGTGCCTATCCAGTCGCTGCCCAGGTTGGAAGTCATTATCAGCACGGCGTTCCGGAAGTCGACGGTGCGCCCCTGCCCGTCAGTGAGCCGACCGTCGTCAAGTATCTGGAGAAAGATGTTGAAGACGTCGGGGTGCGCCTTCTCGATCTCGTCGAATAGGATTACCGAATAGGGCCTTCTGCGCACGGCCTCGGTGAGGTGCCCTCCCTCTTCGTAACCCACGTACCCCGGAGGCGCCCCGATGAGCCTGGAAACCGAGTGCTTCTCCATGAATTCGCTCATGTCCAGCCGGATCATGGCATCGGGGCTGTCGAACAGGAAGTCAGCAAGGGTCCTGGCGAGCTCGGTCTTGCCCACACCGGTGGGGCCCATGAAAATGAAGCTTCCCAGCGGCCGGTTCGGGTCCTGTACGCCCGCCCTCGACCTCCTTATGGCCTGACTGACCGATTCGACGGCCTGCTTCTGGCCCACAACGCGCTTCCCGAGACTCTCCTCCATTGTGAGAAGCCTCTCCCTTTCGCCCTGGAGCATTCGGGAAACCGGAACGCCGGTCCATCGCGAAACCACCTGTGCAATATGCTCGGGGGTCACTTCCTCGGTGAGCATCGAACCCTTTTCCTGGGCTTTCTGCAACTTCTCACGCGCCTGTACAAGTGAGGATTCGCATTCCCTCAGTGCCCCGTAGCGGATCTCGGCCACCTTGTGGAGGTCGCCCTCCCTTTCCGCCTTCTTCTCCCGTGCCCTGAGTTCCTCCTGACCGCGCTTCAGCTCCCTCACCCTTTCGATGAGTTCCTTCTCCGTCATCCAGCGGGACTCCAGAGCCCCGCGCTCCTCCTTCAGCTCTACGAGCTGCCTGTCCACCAGCCTGGCCTTCTCTCTGGTCGATTTGTCGTCCTCGCGACGCAGCCCCTCCCTCTCGATCTCGAGCTGGGTCATGCGCCGCCTTATCTCGTCGATGGCTGCGGGCATGCTGTCGATCTCGATGCGGATCCTGCTTGCGGCCTCGTCGACAAGATCGATGGCCTTGTCCGGCAGGAAGCGGTCTGTGATGTACCTGTCACTTAGGCGTGCCGCCGCGATTATGGCCGAGTCGAGGATCCTTATGCCGTGGTGGACCTCGTACTTCTCCCGGATGCCTCTGAGTATGCTGATGGTGTCATCGACGGAAGGGGCTTCTATCAGGATGGGCTGAAACCTTCTCTCGAGGGCGGCATCCTTCTCGATGTGCTTCCTGTATTCATCGAGGGTCGTGGCACCTATGCAGTGAAGCTCGCCACGGGAAAGAGCGGGTTTGAGCATGTTGGCCGCGTCCATGGCGCCCTCGGCGGCCCCGGCGCCCACCAGGGTGTGCAACTCGTCAATGAAGAGGATGACTGTTCCGTCCGAAGCGGCAATCTCCTGAAGAACAGCCTTAAGACGCTCCTCGAACTCACCCCTGAACTTGGCGCCCGCCACCAGGGAACTCAGGTCGAGCATCAGGAGCCTGCGGTCCTTCAGGTTCTCGGGAACGTCACCCCTGGCTATGCGCCCTGCGAGCCCCTCGGCGATGGCCGTCTTTCCCACGCCCGGTTCGCCAATGAGGACAGGGTTGTTCTTGCGTCTGCGGCAGAGCACCTGCATCGTCCTTCTGATCTCGTCGTCACGGCCGATGACGGGGTCGAGCTTCTCCTGCCTGGCAAGTGCAGTAAGGTCCCTGCAGTACTTGTTAAGGGCCTCGTAACTTTCATCGGCGCTTTCGCTTGCGACCCTGGACGAGCCCCTGACATGCCTGAGCGCCTCGAGGAAAGCCGGCTCGGTGACCCCGGCCCCGGCGAGAACGGTCGAGGCCTCGCCTCCCGAGGCCAGTATCCCCATGAGGAGGTGCTCGCTCGCTATGAAGTCGTCCTTCATCCTGGAAGCAGCTTTTTCCGCCTCCTGAATGGCCCGGTGAAAACCACGGGAAGCCACGGGCGCCGCACCTCCCGTCGCCCTGGGAAGCCTTTTCAGCGCGTCTTCAACACTTTTTCTCAGTTCTTCGACAGGGATTTCCATCCGCCCCAGTATCCCTGGGACTATGCCGTCCCCCGACTCGATCAGTGATGCAAGAAGATGAAGGGCAGTCACTTCGGGGTTCCCGGACGAAGATGCGCGGGAAACAGAGCTGTTCACTGCCTCCCTTGTCTTTATGGTAAACCTTTCCTGGTTCATTACCCCTCCTTTTTTTTCATTACAACATAAGCAACACAAAGACCAGAGAAAGTGTATTTTTACTAAAACAAATCATTTGTACTAATGCATTTTGTGGCCCGTCCCGTTCGGTCTGTGCCGTAGTGACGCAGTGCAGAGCTTGCAAATTCACCGTGTTTTAGTAGCTTTCATAAGGCTTGGGGTTCGTTTCACAACATCGGAGGTCGTCATGGTTAACATTGGTCTGGTGGGCCTTGGGTACTGGGGTCCCAACTTGCTTCGAAACCTTGTCACCAACAGGAGGGCCGGAAGGGTGGTCATCTGCGACCGCGACGAGGGCAGGCTCAACCGGATCGGTGAGAGGTTTCCGACCTGCGAGAGAACCCTGAGTTTCGGTGAACTCGTGACATCCTGCGATGTGGACGCCGTGCTCATAGCGACCGATGTTTCCTCACATTACCCCCTTGCCATGGAAGCCCTGGCTGCGGGCAAGCACGTATTCGTGGAAAAGCCCTTCGCCGATACCGCCGGGAAGGCCGAGGAGATGTCGGAAAAGGCCGAGTCCATGGGCCTTGTGAACATGGTGGGGCACACGTTCCTCTACTCGCCCCCGGTTATCGCCATCAAGGGCATCGTGGACAGCGGCGAACTGGGGGACATCCGTTTCATCACCAGCAACAGGGTGAACCTGGGGCTCCACCAGAAGGATGTCTCAGTGATCTGGGACCTCGCGCCCCACGACTTTTCAATGATCTTCCACTGGCTCGATTCCGAGCCCACCTTCGTGGAGGCGTTCGGCAGCGGATACGTGATCGAAGGCATTCCCGATGTGGCCTTCGTGAACCTCAGGTTCCCCTGTGGGGCCATTGCCAACGTGCAGGTCTCATGGCTGGCGCCCTGCAAGCTCAGGAAGACGGTGATAGTGGGCAGCAGGAAGATGCTGGTCTACGACGACACCGAGCCTTATGAGAAGGTGAAGATCTACGACAAGGGCGTGGACGTGATAGAACCCGAGACCTTCGGCGAGTACCATCTGGCGTACCGCACCGGAGACATCCACAGCCCCAAGCTGGACAGCTTCGAGCCCCTGGCAGTCGAGATGGAAGAGTTCCTTCGCTGCGTCGAGACCGGCTCTACACCCAAGACATCGGGCAGAAGCGGGCTGGGCGTTGTGCGCGCGCTCGAGCTGGCCGACGCGAGCCTGGCATCGGGAAGGTGACATGACTCCCAAGGGTGCCGAGGGATCGAGAGCGCTTCTGGAGATGCTCGGTGTGGCATCGGTGCCCGGCAGGCAACCGGGGCTGGACTTCGTGGTCCTCGGCGGATCCATGGCGGCTGTTCTGGGCGAGACCGGCTCGGCCGCGGTGGCTCTCGGTGAGTTCGCCGCCGGACTCAGGTCGCCGGTGGTTGGCCGTGTGCTAGTGGGCCGCATGGGCGGACTGATGACGGCCACCGCCTCACGGGATGGCAGGTCGAAGACAGTGTTGATCCCCCCGGACCCGTGTGTCCCCCCCGAAATGACTCCCGGCGGCATGATCAGTTTGGCTGCCTCCGCGTCGGGTTCGAAGCGCGGGGAAGCCAGGGAAAGGACGGCCGAGCTTCTGAAATGGCTTGGATTGGCCGGCCACGCTGACACGCCGTCGGCCAGACTGTCCGGAGAACACCGCCGCCTCGCTTTTCTGGGCGCGGCCCTGGCCTCCGCGCCTTCCTTCCTTGTCGTGGTATGCCCGGTTCACGAGTGCCTTATAGAACCATTGACCGACTTCGCAACCCACGGCACCGGAAAGGGAGCCCTCTTCGTGGCCTCGCGCCTCGGCGAGATCCCGCCCGGAACGGAAATGATAGCCCTGTGCGACGACGCCGGGGTCAGGGCGGTCGTGAGGCATTCTCAGCTCCTCGAGACGGTAAGGGGGGGGTCCGAGATCAAGGTGGCGTTCTATCCCGTGCTCCCCAGGAAGATTATGGAGCAGATCCCCGGCATAAGGGACCTGGCGCACCGCGACGGGTACTACGTGTTCAACCACGCCGACACCGCGTACGCCCTGGTTCAACTCTCCAACACGGCCAGGGCAAACGCACGTTCCATCGCTCATCTGTCCGTGGCCCCCCCTTCCCCAGCGGCCCTTCTTGCCACGTTCATGCCTGAACGGGACGTTCCTGCGCCCGACCTTTTCGGTGCGGCAAAAACCGAAGCAGGTTCATGATCACACTTGCCGTCGCGGGACTGATGTGGCGACGGTTCCGCACGGAGCGGGCCGGCCTCTGGAGCCTTCTTTTCCTGGCGGGCACTGCCGTGGCAGGTGCCGATTCGGCTTTTCTTCCCTGGCTTTCGGCGTTCCTCGCCTCGGGGATGCCGATCGCGCTAGTTCTGGGCTGGCAGACCTCCGGGGAGAGACGGGGACTGATGCAGCTCTGCGAAAGGCACCCCGGAGCCGTGAACAGGCTTTCCACGGCGGAAGTGCTGGCTCCGGCATGCTGCGGGATCGTACCCGGCGCCCTGGCGGCTGTCGCGTCGGGCACCGTTCCCTGGCAGATATGGCTGGTCCTCCCCCTTGCAGCGGTGCTTGCGGCAGCCTCGGCGCTGCTGCTGGAAAAGGCTCTGCCGAAGGGCGGAATCGTTCTTCTGGGGCTCTACTGGATGTGGTCTTTCATTCGTCTCAAGGCTGCACCCGACCTCAGCGCCCTTGTCTTCTTCCCCGCGTACCCCGCCCATGTGATCGCGGGGAGGACGGGAGCGCCCCACAACGACGGCTTCGTGGCCGTATCCGCCGTGCTGGCGTGCGTTGTTCTCTACTTCTTTTTCAGACGGAACCGGACAGCCAGTTCCTGAGTGACTCGAGAGCCCTGCCGGAAATCAACTTCCTCCGCTCTCTCCGCCCCCCCCGGGATCTGACCGGTGGGAACAGCCCGTAGTGGATGTTGCTGGGCTGAAATGGTCCCCGTCCCGGAACCGTGGCATGGCGCAGAAGGGCTCCGAGGGCGGTGTCTTCCGGAGGCGGGACGGGTTCCCTCCCGGAGAGCAGTGCGGCCATGAAGATGCCCGCCAGCAACCCCGTGGCCATTGACTCGATGTACCCCTCGACCCCGGTTATCTGCCCGGAAAGCATCAGGTCCGGGCAGCACTTGAGCCTCATGAAGCCGTCCAGGACCTCGGGGCCGTTGACGAAAGTGTTCCGGTGAACGCTTCCCAGCCTGAGGAACCTGGCCCGGGTGAGGCCGGGAATGAGGGTGAAGACCCTTTTCTGCTCGTCCTGTGTGAGTTTGGTCTGAAAACCCACCATGTTCCACGCGGTTGCCGCGGAGTTCTCACGTCTGAGCTGAACCACCGCGAAAGGCCTGGACCCGGTGCGGGGGTCGATGATGCCCACAGGCTTCATGGGACCGTGCGCCAGCGACATCTCACCGGTGTCGGCTATCGCCTCCACGGGCTGGCACCCCTGGAAGTGCAGCTCCCTTTCGAAGGGGCGGGGCGGGACCCTTTCAGCGTTCTGCAACTCGCGCACGAACCTGCGGTAAGTGTTCTCGTCCATGGGGCAGTTCAGGTAATCCGCGCCCTCACCCTTGTCGTACCGGGACTGGGGAAAGGCCGTCCCCATGTCTATGGATGAAGCGTCCAGAATCGGGGCGATTGCGTCGTAGAAGTAAAGGTGCTGTCCGCCGGTGAGCAGTCCGAGGGCTTCCGAGAAAGCCGGGCTCGCCAGTGGCCCCGGGGCCGCGATGCACGGACCGGACGGAACCGTTACCACCTCGAGGTGCTCGATGGATATCAGGGGGTGTGACTCGAGCTGCCTTTTCACCTCCGTGCTGAACAGGGTACGGTCAACGGCCAGGGCATCACCCGCGGGAACGCTCACCGAATCGGCTATCCTCATGAGCCTCGAACCCGCGAGCCTCATCTCCTCCTTCAAAAGGCCGGGTGCGTTCTCGGGATTCCCGGACCGCAGTGAATTGGAGCAGACCAGTTCCGCCGGAAGCCCCGTTCTGTGCGCCGGTGTGGTCATACCCGGCCTCATCTCCAGCAGCCGCACCCTCACCCCGCGCTCCGCCAGCGCAAACGCCGCCTCACACCCCGCCAACCCCGCCCCCACCACGGGGACGGACTTAGATAACTTAGTTTGTTCGTCTATAACCATGTCACCCAAATCTTTATAAATCGACTAATCGCATTGAGGTCCATCAGGCGAAATTCCCTCCACTCCGGCAAATGTAACACACGGGCTGTCGAAGCGGAGTGCGGATGAACGGCTGCCATACAAAATCGGTATGATTCAGCTTGTTTTCGAAGGGAAAACCATGTGCGGCGTAACCGGAATCGTATCCAGAGACATGTCCCGGGAAACCATGACCTTCCTGCTGTCACGCATGAACGGTGTTCAGCGGCACCGGGGACCCGATGAGAGCGCCGTACTTGTACATGACCATGTCGGGATCGGATTCGACCGGCTGGCAATCCTCGATCTATCCACCGGAATGCAGCCCATCACCGCACCCGAAGACAGGGTGACGATAGCCTGCAACGGGCAGGTCTACAACTATCTGGAACTCAGGCGAATGCTTCCGGGACAGAGCTTTGCCACCTCCGGCGACATGGAGGTCGCGCTTCACCTCTACAGAAAATTCGGCACTGCTTTCCTCACCCACCTCAACGGCATGTACGCCGGCGTCATACACGACCCCGTCCGCCGAAAACTCGTTCTCTTCAGGGACAGGTTCGGCATCAAGCCCATGCATTACACTACCACAACTCACGGCTTCTTCTTCTCCAGCGAGATACCCCCGCTCCTTCAGGCACCCGGGGTCACGGGAGAGATCGATACGGGTCTTCTCCCTGTTTTCTTCAATTACCGGTACCTGCCGGGTGAAAGAACCATCTACCGCCGAATACTACGCCTGCCTCCGGGCTCGTTTCTCGAGTTCGATCTGGATAACGGAACTTTCCAGATCACCCGATACTGGAACTACGACTTCACGAAAACCGAGCATTACCATGACGCGGATGAAGCCGCAGAGGAGTTTCTAAGGCTCTTCCGGGACTCTGTTCGCATTCGTCTGCGCTCTGACGTAGAGGTGGGAAGCTTCATCTCGGGAGGCATCGACTCATCGGCCGTTGCTTCGCTGACCGCGGGGATCAAGCCCGACCTCAAGCTGTTCACAGTGGCGTTCAGCGAAGAGGCTTACGATGAAACCCATCAGGTGGATCATTTTGTGAGATCCTCGGGCGACCTGTTCGCAAGCACCAGACGTTTCGTCCGCAAGTGCTCGAAGGACAGCCTCCGTTCCCTTCCGGAGATCGTGAGAGCCCTCGGAGAGCCGCTTTCTCTGGGAGCGGTGATTCCCACTGACCAGGTCTGCGAACTGGCATCGGAGCATGTCAAGGTTGCGTTGACCGGAGAGGGGGCCGACGAGATCTTTGCGGGTTACAGGAAATTCCTCGTGGAAGACGCCTTCATTAAATACCGAACCGCGGGAAGCCCTGAGCGGAGGCGCCTTATGGAGCTGTACCCCGAACTCGGGCGAAGGCTGGCGGCGGGTGACATCGACCCGGTGGGAAGGCATATCGCCTCAGAGTCGCTTTTTTCCCCCGGGGAACTTCACCGGCTCCTCGGTGCGAACACGGGAATGGACGTCCCTCTCCCGCTGGAAGACCTGCCCGACCTGCGGCAGATCCATCCCGTAAAGGCCATGCAAGCTCTCGAGTGCCGAACCAGGCTGCCGGACTACGTTATCGCCCGGCTGGACAGGCTCAGCATGCGCCACAGTCTCGAGGCGAGAACACCTTTTCTGGACTACAGACTGGCGGAGTTCGCTGCCTGCCTTCCCGTGGACCTCAAACTGAAGCCTTTCGAGTCCCTGGACAAGTACATCTGCAGAAAGGCTTTTGCGGATTCGGGGATCCTTCCCGACGGTATCGCCATGCGACCCAAGAAACCTTTCACTATGCCGATGGCCCAGTGGTTCGAGAGCGTTTCGGACCTTCCCGATCCGCTCAGGGAGATAGCCGAGGGAGGGGAAGTGGACAGACAGGGTATACTTGACGGTCAAATGGTGAGGGAGCTTGCAAAAGCAGTGACAGGACAGGGTGTGGGACCCGAGACCCTGGTTTCAGGCGCTGACCGCTTTTTCGCCCCTTTGATCTTCACCCTGTGGTACAAGGAGTGTGTTGAAAAACGCTAGCCACGCAGAGCAGCTCGCGGAGCTGATGGCTTCGCGCCTGAGCGCACCCAGACCAAGGCAGTTCGGCTTCGAGTACGAGTTCATGCCAGGACGGCCGCTTCACCCCGAAGACCTTTCCGATGTCCAGCACATACTGGTAGAGATGGGCTACAAAGAGGAACCCGGTCTGTTCAGGGGACCTGATCACTGCGTCACCTTTGAGCCGGGGGGGCAGATCGAGTTCTGCAGCATCCCCGTCCTCCCGAC
Organism: Candidatus Fermentibacteraceae bacterium; assembly: GCA_046485185.1. Taxonomy (GTDB): domain Bacteria; phylum Fermentibacterota; class Fermentibacteria; order Fermentibacterales; family JCC-6; genus UBA6080. The sequence goes on along the minus strand of JAWOHL010000054.1, from coordinate 12,768 downwards.
CGATGAGGACACTGTGCATTCCATTCTACACCGGGCGGAGAGCGTAATCGGTGAAGTCGGCAACAGGCTGGGGTTCATCTATATACCCACCGGGTTCATCCCGGGGCGGGGAAACGCAGCGATGCTTCTGGACAAGACAAGGTACCACAACCTTCACCGGCTTCTCGAAACGACCGGAACCAGGGGCCACGAGATGATGAAGGGCACAGCGGCCATCCATCTCCATGTGGCGCTGCTCTCCCTCGAGGAACTCCCCAGGGTATGGGCAGCGGTTTGCGAATTGTCCCAGTCCCCGGGATTCGCCATGGGTCCCCAGAGGCGCGACATCTGGAACAACACCGACCCGTCCAGGTGCGGTCTGCTGTGCAGGGGCGACAGGATCCCATCCACGGACCATCGGGAGTTCCTGAGAAGGGTTGTCGATTTCGGGATGGGCGCCCTCGACCTGGAAACGGGACTGCCCTTCGGAGAGCTTCCGGACAGGGGTTTCCCCGATTTTCTCGACCATCTCACAACACTGTTCACAGATGTCAGGATCAACATGAAAGGGATAACCCTGGAGCTTCGAACCCTCGACTCAATGCCATCAGGGACTTTTCTTGAGAAATGGCGGCAGTTCCTCGATCTGATGCGACAATGTCCCGGAAGTTAGCAGGTCGGAAAAAAGGAACATGCTGAAAGGAATCAGAGATGAACGACACTGAACCGAAAAAAAGCAGAGATTTCATCCGTGAGGTTATCGACCGGGACCGAGCCGAGGGCAAACATGAGGGCAGGGTTCACACCCGCTTTCCGCCGGAACCCAACGGATACCTGCATATCGGCCACGCTAAGGCCATCTGCACCAACTTCGGGATTGCCGACGAGTACAAGGGTAAGGTCAACCTCAGGTTCGACGACACGAACCCGGTGAAGGAAGAAACCGAATTCGTTGACGCCATAAAGGCCGACATCCAGTGGCTGGGGTTCAACTGGGACAGCGAGCTCTACGCCAGCGACTATTTCGACCAGATGTACGAATACGCAGAAATGCTCGTACGACAGGGGGACGCCTACGTATGCGACTTGACGCCGGAACAGGTCAAGGAATACCGGGGCACCCTGACCGAGCCGGGAAGAGAAAGCCCCTACAGGAACAGGGCAGTCGAAGAAAACCTCGAGCTTCTCCGGGGAATGCGCAACGGTGATTTCCCCGAGGGAAGCAGGACACTGCGTGCCAGAATAGACATGGCAAGCCCGAACATGAACATGCGTGATCCTGCGATCTACAGGATACTCCACAGGGCGCACCACAGAACGGGCTCGGACTGGTGCATCTACCCCATGTACGACTACGCCCACTGCCTGGAGGACTCGATCGAGGGCATCACCCATTCCCTCTGCAGCCTGGAGTTCGAAGACCACAGACCGCTCTACGACTGGTTCCTGACAAGACTTGATGTCTTCCACCCCCAGCAGATCGAGTTCGCCCGGCTCAACATGACCTACACGGTTCTCAGCAAGCGCTTCCTAAGAGGGCTTGTCGAGAACGGAGTGGTGAGCGGATGGGATGACCCCAGAATGCCCACCCTGAGAGGGATGCGCCGCAGGGGGATCCCGCCCGGAGCCGTGAGACAGTTCTGCGACAGGATCGGTCTGGCAAAGCGTGACAGCATGGTGGACATCGCACTGCTGGAACACATCGTTCGGGAGACGCTGAACAGCAGCGCACCCAGGGTCATGGCGGTTCTGAACCCGATACGCCTTCTGGTGGAGAACTATCCGGCCGGGCAGGTGGAAATGTTCGACTACCAGATCAACCCCGAGGACGAATCCGCGGGTACCCGGAGCATCCCGTTCTGCCGTGAGCTCTTCATCGAACGGGAGGATTTCATGGAAACCCCGCTGCCCAAATTCTTCAGGCTTTCACCAGGCGCTGAAGTGAGGCTCAGGTACGCCTACCTCGTGAAAGCAACGGGCGTCGAAAGAAACGCCGAAGGCGAGGTCACCACCGTGAGGTGTACCTACGACCCCGAATCCCGCGGCGGGAACAGCCCTGACGGCAGACGGGTGAAGGCCACGCTTCACTGGGTGAGCGCTGACCACAGCATCCCGGCAGTAACCAGGCTCTACGACCGGCTGTTCAGGTGCGAGAACCCTCTGGGAGAGGACGGAGAGCTTGTCGACCACCTCAACCCCGAGTCGCTGGTGACCCGTGCAGACTGCCGGGTCGAGTCCCACATGGCATCGGCCAGGCCGGAACAGAACTTCCAGTTCGAGCGGATGGGGTACTTCTGCGTCGATGCTGACTCGGGTCCGAACCGTATGGTCTTCAACAGGACGATCTCGCTGAGGGATACGTGGGACAAGATCAGACGGAAGCAGTGACGCTTCCGGGCAAGGAAGACATCACCGGCTGGCGGGGGCCTTTTGCGGCCGGATCCCGATGATTATGCCCGCGATCACCAGGACAAGTCCCAGCACCGTGGCGGGCGCTATGGGTTCGCGCACCGTGAGGGCGATAACGCCAAGGCTGAGGAAGGGTGTGATGTATATCAGGTTGCTTACCCGTGACGCTCTGTCGCTTCGTTTCAGGGCGGTGTTCCACAGCAGGAACGCCAGCCCCATCTCGAACAGGCCAATGTAAAAGCCCCCAACGACGACTTCGCGACCCGTGGGGAACACCTGGCCGGTCAGAAACCCCCATATCACGAGATACAGTGTTCCGAAGCAGAAATTCAAAAAGAGGTTCTTCGCAACCGAACCTTCAGCCCTGGTGTTGAGTATCCAAGAAAAAGACCAGATAACGGTGCTGGCAAATGCGAGCACCAGGGGAAAAAGTGGGACACTGCCGGATTTACCGCCACGAAGCAGGGCCATCAGCGCCACCCCCGAGAAGCTCACTGCGATCCCCCCCAGCGCTCCTGCGGTAAGCTTCTGCCCCAGAAGGGGGACAGCCAGAAGCGTAAGGGTGAGCGGCCAGAGGTAGTTCACGACCATTGCGACCTGGGCCGGCAGCCCGGCGTAAGCCGAAAGAAGAACAAGGTAGTAAAGGAAGGGGTTCAAAGCCCCGCGAAGGGTGGCGGCACGCAGATCCCTCCGGGTGAAGCCCCCGCCTCCGGACAGGAACGCCACGAGAAAGACCACGGTGGAAGTTGCGGAAGCCACAAGCAGCACCTGCCAGGGAGTACCGTGATCAAGCGAGAGCCTGAACGCCGACGCGGCGGTTGACCACAACACCACCGCGCCCAGAGCGCGCACCACTGCCTGGGAGTTTCCATCCATATGCAAGGGGCGCCTCCACCGCCCGCCACAACATATTGTATTGCATGACGGGGGCAAAGCGGGGAGGAGATGCCCGGTTGTCCCGGAAAAGCCTCATCTGTGAACGAAAACCGCATGTACTTGGTGATAAACAAGATAGCTCTATATATAGATGTTTCGCGATACTTTCAACACAACCTGTTGTGGTATTTCCCTTGACCCGGGTTGTCATACTGTTATCTTCGCCTCTGTCAGGGGAGGCAAAAAGCTCGGGGGAGGGGTGATGGACTGGCTTGTCAGAAAACGCGACGGTTCGATACAAGCATACGGAAAAGTCAAGATAGAGCAGGCCATCAGAAAGGCCCTCGAAGCCTCGGAGACCCCGGGCGTGCCCCGGGAGATGGCGGACCAGGTCGAAACCTCCCTCTACATGAATTACTTCAAGGGCGGAACGATCCCGACTGTGGAGAGGATCCAGGACTGCATCGAGGAAACCCTGATACTCAGGAATCTTCCCGCTGCTGCCAAGCAGTTCATCCTCTACCGGGAAAAGCGGAACGAAGCCAGGGAAGTCAACTCGATCTTCAGCGGTGTGGACAACCTCATCGCCGACTACCTGGGCCGCCAGGACTGGCGGGTCAACGAAAACAGCAACATGAACTACAGCCTTCAGGGGCTGAACTTCTACCTATCCTCATCGATCACCGCAAGGTATTGGCTGTCAAAAATATACACCCCAAGAATCCGGGAATACCAGGAAAATGGCGATGTCCACATTCACGATCTCGGCATCCTTGGACCCTACTGTGTGGGATGGGACCTTCAAACCCTTCTCCGGGACGGGTTCAGGGGAGCCAGGGGAAAGATCGAGTCATCCCCGCCCGCCCACCTCAGAACCGCTCTGGGGCAGATAGTGAACTTCTTCTACACCCTGCAGGGTGAGGCTGCCGGCGCTCAGGCCTTCAGCAATTTCGATACCCTTCTGGCGCCATATATCCGTTACGACGGGCTTGATTACAAGAGGGTCAAGCAGTGCATCCAGGAATTCCTGTTCAACGTTAACATCCCCACGAGGGTGGGTTTTCAAACGCCCTTCACGAACATCACCATGGACCTGAGGGTTCCCGTGACCCACCGCGACATGAAGGTTGTCGTGGGGGGGGTGGAGATGCCCGAGACCTACGGAGAGTTCCAGGAGGAGATGAACCTTTTCAACCGCGCCTTCTGCGACCTCATGATGAAGGGCGACGCAAGAGGAAGGATTTTCACATTCCCCATCCCCACCTACAACCTCACACGCGATTTCGACTGGGAGGACGACGAGCTTCAACCGCTCTGGGAGATGACGGGGAAGTACGGCATCCCTTACTTCAGCAACTTCGTGAACTCGGACATGAACCCGGAAGACGCCAGGAGCATGTGCTGCCGCCTCCGCCTGGACAACAGGGAACTCAGAAGGCGTGGTGGCGGGCTGTTCGGCGCCAACCCCCTTACCGGCTCCATCGGTGTTGTGACTATCAACCTCCCCCGCATAGCCTACATGACCAGGGGCAACATGGAGCGCTTCGAGAGCCGTCTCTCGTCGGTGATGGAAGCCGCCCGGGAATCCCTGGAGCTGAAACGGAAGTTTATCGAGGAACTCACCGAGCGAGGGCTCTACCCATACACGAGGCACTACCTGTCCGAGGTACGGGAGGCTTCCGGCAGCTACTGGGCCAACCACTTCAGCACAATAGGGCTCATCGGCATGAATGAGGCGTGTCTCAACTTCCTGGGTTCGGGCATTTCATCCGAGGAATCGAGGAACTGGGCAGTACAGGTGCTTGATTTCATGCGGGTCAAGCTCGAAGAGTTCCAGCAGACGACCGGCAACTTCTACAACCTCGAAGCCTCGCCCGCTGAAGGGGCAAGCTACAGCCTGGCCAACAAAGACATCCAGCAATTCCCGGGAATCGTCACGCAGGGCTGTTCCAACCCCTTCTACACCAACTCGGTTCATCTCCCGGTGAGCACCCCTATGGATGTCTACAGCCTTCTTGAACACCAGGACCCTCTTCAGACGAAGTTCACGGGGGGAACCGTTGTGCACATCTTCATGGGTGAAGCGATAAAGGACTGGAGGATGGTCCGGACACTTGCGAAAAGGATCGTCAGCCGTTTCCACCTGCCATACTTCAGCTTCACTCCCACGTTCAGCGTCTGCCCGGTGCACGGGTACATTGCGGGCGAGCATGGTGTATGCCCCCACCCCCACAGCGACGAGGAGCTGGAAATTTACGGCGAGGTGATCGACTGCACCGAACCCCTCCCCGAGGGAAGCTACAGAACGATGGCCGATGAACGGCAGGCTGCGAAGCAGGGAAGCCTGTTTCTTAACATGGACAAGGTGGAGTTGTGATGGAGAAGGTAAAGGCAGTTAAGACAGAGATTTACTCCCGCGTCGTTGGCTACTACAGACCGGTGCAGGACTGGAACCGCGGCAAACAGGAAGAGTTCAGCCTCAGGGAATACGTTGACATCGAACCGGAAGAAAAGGACAAAAAGGATTGATCCGCTCCATAGTCGGAACAAGCCTCATCGAGTATCCGGGCAGAGTAAGCGCCGTCATCTTCTCGGGGGGGTGCAACCTGTCCTGCCCCTTCTGCCATAATCCGGAACTGGTTCTGCCCGACCTTCTGGACCGCCAGTTCTCCATAAGCGATGATGACGTCGTGCAATCCCTGCATAAACGCAGGGGCTTCATCGACGCGGTGTCTGTCACCGGGGGTGAGCCCCTTTACCACAGAGAGACGGTTGGGCTCCTCGAAAGGATCCGCAGTGAGACCGGCCTTCTCGTGAAGCTGGACACCAACGGAACATTCCCGGACCGGCTTGCGGATTCTCTCCCGAACGTGAATTACATCGCCATGGATATCAAGACATCCCCTGACAAATATCCCCTGGCCACCGGGGGAGGCGCGAGTTTCGCCGATGTGGCGAGAAGCGTGGAGATCGTAAAGGGTTTCGGCGACTACGAATTCAGGACCACCATGGTTCCCGACCTCGTGACGCCAGATGACATCAGGGAGATACTGGCCGTTCTGGGGCCTGTGAAGAGGTTCGTCATCCAGCAGTTCAGACCCGGCAAAACCCTTTCCAGGTCAATGAGCGATCTCAGACCCTACCCGACCCTGATGCTCGAGGACATGGCAGACGAGGCGAGGAAGTACGCGTCCGAGGTGACGGTCCGCATCTGACGGGAATGAAGGAATGTTCCGAGTCCACATGCCCCAGGATTGGAATGCCGATCAACTCTCCGACATAAAAGCCCTTCTTCCGCAAGACATCGATCTAACCCAGCTCCCGTCACCGGTGGACATGGTGATCTGCGGAAGACCCACTGCTGAGCTTTTACGCTGCTGCACTCCTTCTTACCTTCTGCTGCCCTTTGCAGGTGTTCCCCAGGAAACCCTTGGCCTTCTCAGGACTTTCCGGTCCATCAGGGTTCACAACCTTCATCACAACGCCGGGGCTGCGTCTGAAACCGCACTTGCCCTGATGCTTGCCGCAGCCCGTGGACTACTTGTTGCCGACGCCGCCCTGCGAAGGGGTGACTGGTCCCCCAGGTACACCCCGGGCGGTACCATTCTTCTTTTGGGATCCAGGGTTCTCATACTGGGCTGCGGAAGCATCGGAACCCTTCTGCGAAGGGCTTGCGAAGCGCTCGGGGCAGTTGTTCACGGGGTTCGGAGAAACCCCGACCCGGACCCGTCGATTCACACCCCTGACTCTCTGAACGACCTTCTGAAAACGACCGATTTCCTGGCGTGCTGCCTCCCCCTTACTGAGGAAACCCGAGGGATGATAGGCTCTCATCAGCTGTCCCTGCTGCACAGCCGAAGTGTGCTGGTGAATGTGGGGCGAGCGGAAGTAGTATCAGAGGAGCCCCTTTACAACGCTCTTTCACGGGGCGAAATAGGGGCTGCCGGCCTCGATGTCTGGTACAGGTACCCCGGTGACCCAGAGAACACGATGCCTTCCAGCCTGCCCTTCCACAAGCTGGCCAATGTGGTGATGAGCCCTCACCGTGCCGGGGCGTACGGGGTCCCGGAGCTCGAGCGGAAAAGAACCATTGAGATCGCCCGGGCCATCAGGGCAGGGGCGGAAGGCAAGCCTGTACCAAACCCGGTGGATATCGAACTCGGTTACTGAACGTTGAGGAGAGAATGAAAGCCACAAAAGGGGCCAGTCAGGCTGAGCCATCCGGGCTTGTCCAGCACGCCACGAACAGGACAGCCTCCTGAGGGCGATGGAGCTCGTTCTTCCGGCTCCGATCGGTACGATCCACGTCGAGGTCGTCTTCGAGCCCAGGAAGCGGATAACAATAAGGATCCGCCCGGACGGCAGGGTTCGGGTCACCGCTCCTCTCTCGGCGGAAAAAGGCTTTGTGCAGAAGGTGCTTCTCGAGAAGAGCAGGTGGATCGCCCGGCATCTGGAACGGCTTGCCGTGGCACCCCCGATCCCCACGATCTACAAGCCCGGCGCGATGCATTACTTTCTGGGCAGCCCTTTCACCCTCGTCGCCGTGAGGGCGAACCGGCCCGGTGTGGCCCTTGAGGACGGGAGGCTGCTGGTCTCATCCCCGGCCCCGGAAGACCCTGAGGCGCTCGAGACAGCGCTTCGCCGATGGTACAGGAAGCAGGCGGAACCCATCATAGGTGAAAGGCTCAGCGTGTGGAGCCCCCGATTGCCCCTTCTGCCCGATCACGAGGTGCGTTTCAGGTGGATGCGGAGCAGGTGGGGCAGCTGCTCCCGCAGCAATGCGTTGGTTTTCAATACCCAACTGGTGAAGGCGCCACTTTCGTGCATCGACTATGTAGTTGTTCACGAGCTGTGCCACACTATTCACCATGATCACGGCCCCGGCTTCAAACATTTGCTGGACACAGTTATGCCGGACTGGAAAGCGACGGCGGACCGCTTGAAAAACCTTCCGGTGCTGCTATAATCCGGTCGAAACCCAACCGAGAGGAGACAATGTGAAGAATGCGTGCCTGATCACCGTGGCAGCCCTTGTTCTTGTTCTGCAGGTTCCGTTCTCGCAGGCCGAGTTCATCTACGCCGTTCAGGACGATGTCCTGTATCAGGCCCACCCCACCACGGGCGAATGGGCTGCGTTGTCCGACACCTGGGCCGGCACCGAGCTTCTCACGTTCTGCTCCGGCAGCATGTACGCCATTCAGGGCGATGGCCTTTACATGGTGGACAGAAGTGGCTCCTGGACAGCACTCACCGACCTCTGGACAGGCACTGTCGCCCTCACGGGGGGCGAGGGCTGGCTTTATGCGGCCCAGAACGACCTGATCTACCGGATCAACCCCGCGAACGGAGACTGGGAAACCGTTCCCGGTGACTACGCCGGAACGACCCACCTGGCATGGGCAGGCGGCGCGCTGATGGTCATTCAGAACGGCTATCTCTACCGCACCGATCCCGTGACCGGCGAATTCACCGAGCTGCCTTCCAGCTATCAGGGCACGACTGCCATGGCTGGAACCTCCAATGCCCTTTTCGTGATCCAGGGCGACGTGCTTTACAGGGTCGATCCCCGCACGGGAGACTACGAGAGCCTCGGCGGCGGATACGAAGGCGCTACTGAACTGGGCGCCTGGGGCAACAATGTCTACTGCGTGTGGCAGGGTTCTCTCTGGAAAACCAATGCCAACACCGGCGAGTACGAATCACTCGGCAGCGCCTGGGAAGGCACGACCGCTCTCTGCGTCTTCTGACGTTCCCCGGGCCCCCGTCGAATAAAGGCGGGGGCTCAGTCCTTTTCCGACCTGTTCCTTCCGGCTGCCTTGGCTCTGTAAAGGGCTGCGTCAGCCCTGGCAACGAAAGATTCGGGGGTCTCGGCGGCCGCCAACTGCGCAATCCCGACCGAGACCGTCAGACACTCACCAGAGAGCAGCAGTGACGCCGTTTCAGCGGCAACCGCATTCCGAACCCTTTCAGCCGCCAGTAACGCACCTGCGGAATCCGTCAGGGGAAGCATGACCACGAACTCTTCGCCGCCGTACCTGGCCATAAGATCCGTCGGTCGCATCATTGAGCCGAGGATTGCGCCGATCCTGGACAGCGCCGCGTCACCTGTTTGATGGCCGTATGTGTCATTGTATCTCTTGAACCCATCCACATCCATCATCAGAAGGGACAGGGGCTGGCGTGTTCGCTCATGCCTCCCCACCATTCGCGGAAGGTTCTCGTCGAACCACCTTCTGTTGTGAAGCCCGGTCAGGATGTCAACCTTTGCCTCTTTCTCGAACCTCTGCCTCAGCTTGATGTTTTTGGCAATGGCGCGGTTGGTTTCCCTCATGCGGCCGGACAACATGACGAGCAGGTTCGCTGAGAAAGCGTGGGAAGCCGCTACTATCAACCAGAAAGTGTCTTCGTCAACCGCCAGGACCCTGCCGGGCTCCAGAGCCCTCACAGTGGCCGAGGTGGGTCTTTCGTCGATGACCGACATCTCCCCGACAGTTCCTCCGGCCGAAAGTTCGGCGATGCATTCCCGGCAGTTTGAGTCGAGGTAAACCCCGAACCTCCCCTCGAGAACCATGAACATGGTGCGGTTGGCCGTTCCTGCTTTGAGAAGGGCGTCTCCCGTTTGCAGGGACATCACCGGGCAGTTCTGCAGAAGGCCCTGAACAGAAACGATATCCACCCATTGAAGCATATCGAGCTTTCTGAGTTCATCGATGGTGACCATGCAATCATTTTCCTGCTTCATCCCAACCATCCTCTGGTGCGCAACCCGGATTCCTGCCGGACTATATTACACGTTGAAGGCGTTCATAACAACAGCCTGCGCAACGGTTCTCATCGAACAGTGATGCGCCCGGGGGAGAATGACGGAATGGATCTGAAAGGGGCTGATTCTCCCTACAGGGCCTTTTCGGTGGTTGCGTTCAGAAGCCTTCTCCTCGGCAACACCCTGGTGCACATCGGGGCTTCGGCCCAAAGCCTCGCCATCGGCTGGGAGATGTACCAGCGAACCGACAAGGCACTGTACCTCGGGCTAATCGGGCTGACGCTCGCTGTTCCGATGCTTCTTTTCACACTTCCGGCCGGATACCTCGCCGACGCCTACGACAGACGGAAGGTGATGATGGCCGGCATGCTGGGAACCACCCTGACATCGGTGGCGCTGGCGGTTTTCAGCATCACCCGCGGCTCTATCGGATGGATGTTCGCGCTTCTGTTCCTCGACGCGTCGTTTCACAGGCTCGCCAACCCGGCGTGGTCGGCAATTCTTCCGGTCATAGTTCCCAAGGAGATGTTCGAGAATGCCGTGAAGTGGCGCACCACAGCCTTTCAGCTTTCGGCGGTGCTCGGCCCCGCTGCGGGAGGCATCATCATCACTCAAAGCGTACCGGCGGCTTACATTTTCAGCGCAGTCACCACCATCGTCTTCATGTTCCTTCTTTCCGGGATGAAGATCCCCGACTCGACCCGGATACCCAGGGGCAAGGTCTGGAGCCAGATCGCTGAGGGAATACGCTTCGTCTGGAAGCGCCAGGTCATTCTCGGGGCAATCTCACTCGACATGTTCGCCGTTCTTCTTGGTGGGGCGGTTTACCTGCTTCCGGTGTTCGCCCGTGACATCATCGCCAACCCTCCGCTTGGTTCAAGCCCCGAAGAGGTGCTGGGGTGGCTCAGGGCAGCGCCCGCTGTGGGTTCGGTCCTGATGGCCCTCATTCTCGCGCACATGCCTCCACTGAGGCGGGCCGGACGCACGTTGTTCCTGTGCGTCGCTGCCTTCGGCCTGGCAACCATCGTCTTCGGGTTCTCGCGGAACTTCTGGCTCTCCTGGATCATGCTTTTTCTGACGGGTTTCTTCGACAACGTGAGCGTGGTAATCAGGCAGACGCTTGTTCAGCTGAGAACTCCCAATGAGATGCGCGGGCGGGTTTCGGCGGTCAACTCCGTTTTCATCGGCTCATCAAACGAGCTGGGGGGGTTCGAGTCCGGGATAGTGGCCCACGTCCTTGGCCCTGTGTTCTCCGTGGTCAGCGGAGGCGTGGGAACGCTTCTTGTGGTGGCTGCATGGAGCCGCTTGTTCCCGAAACTCAGGAAGGTAGACCGGCTCTGACGGTCGAACAGATCGTCATCAGTTAGCCCAAACAGGAGGTGACATCAATGATAGAGCTTCCCGAGGCCGTTACGCTGGCCTCCCAGATCCGGCAAAGCTTCATGGGCAGGCGGATTGACAAGGTCATCGCTGGCTCTTCACCCCACAGGTTCGCGTGGTTCCACGGCTCTCCGCAGGATTACCCGGCTCTGTTGGAGGGAAGAACAATTGAAACGGCCGGCAGTCACGGTGGCCTGGTCGAGATCGATGCGGACGGGGCAACCCTTCTGTTCGGCGACGGGGTTTCGCTGAAACTAAACGAACACGGCGCAAGGGTGCCCGAAAGGCACCAGCTCCTTCTGGAATTCGATGACGGAAGCATCCTGACGGCCTCGGTGCAAATGTACGGAGGCCTCTGGGCCTTCAAGAGCGGCTCTTTCGCAAATCCCTACTACGCAGTCGCGAAGGAAAAGCCCTCCCCGATCACAAGCGCGTTCAGTTCCCAATACTTCTCAGACATTTCAGCAGGACCCGGGTTCTCGAAACTCAGCGTAAAGGCGCTGCTTGCGACTGAACAGAGGATCCCGGGGCTCGGTAACGGGGTATTGCAGGACATACTGTGGAACGCCGGAATCCACCCGAAAAGAAAGACCGGAACCCTCACCCCGGAAGAACACCAAAGCCTTTTCAGATCAATCCGCGCAACCCTTGCAAAGATGACGGAATCGGGCGGCCGCGACACCGAGAAGAACCTTTTCGGGAATCCAGGGGGCTACGCCACACGGATGAGCAGGAACACAGTGGGCAAACCGTGCCGGCGGTGCGGCGATGTCATTCGCCGGGAAAGCTACATGGGCGGCACAGTGACATTCTGCCCCGTCTGCCAGAGGCACGACGTATAGAAGGATTTCCACGGAGAATGGACCCGCGCCGTTTGCTTACACCGGGTCGCCGGCGGGCTTCCTTCCCCAGATCGAGCCTGCCCACGCCAGCCTTCTCAAGGGTGGTATCGACCTCAGTAGAACGCTGTCCAGCCGTTCCACACCCCGGTCCAGGAACCTCGCCCAGCGGGCCTGGCCCGTGAGCTGGCACAGACCCAGGCTAAGTGGCCTGAACAGGTGGCAGAAGCAGCAACCGCCATCACGCAGTCCGGAAAGCATCGCCCTCATCTGGGTGACCGTGGCGTAACCCCGTATGGCTCCTGCACTGTTACCCACATACGTGCCGATCCTGACCCTGTTTCCCGCTATTCGACGGAAAGCCCTGAACAGAAGCAGGAAAGGGTTGTGGGCCAGGTTCTCCACGAGAACAAGCGCTCCACCATGTTTCAGAACGCGAAGCAGCTCACGGTTGACAACGGGAATGGCCGTGTATTGCAGGGTACTGCGTGACAGGACCAGATCGAAAAGGCCATCGGGAAA
>JAWOHL010000056.1:0-38110 GCA_046485185.1 Candidatus Fermentibacteraceae bacterium | reverse complement strand
GTGCCGGCGCCCATCATGTGAAGCTTGGAGAGGGCGAGCTTTCTGGGACCCATGGGCAGCATCATGCCGAACATTCTGTCGAGGAAGCCCTTCTTCACCCGTGGCGGCTTTTCCCGTCTCAGGATGGAAAGCCCCCAGAACGTGCAGAAAACGGTAACCTTATGACCGAGGCTGGCGAAGCCCGTGGCTATGATCAACGCGGCCAGGTTTTTGTCCATGTCGCCGGAGAAGAGGACCATCGTAGTCCTTTTCGAGTCTTTCTGCCCGGGAACGGGGGTCTCCGCCCCGCCTTTCCTTACGCGTGCGGTGAAAACGCCCTTTTCTTCGGTCATCCCCAGAAGGGTGTTGCCTGTGGAACCGCACCATGCCGGAAGGTCGCTTCTAAAACCCCTGTCGGTAGCTCTGGCCAGCAGCACCGCCCCGTGAGCCAGTTCCTTCATGGCCCGGGAAACCTGGACGAGGGGGCCGGGGCACTGAAGCCCCGACGCGTCGACAACGGCGTCGGCTTCGGGGGTCTTAACGGGGGCCGCTTCCGTTGTCTCGGCGGGACGGTGGGTTTCGGGGTGGAACATCCGCCAGGTCAGGTAGCCCCCCGACAGGTTCGAAACCGTGTAACCCTTCTGCCTGAGCATCCGTTCAGCCGAGTAGGCCCTTTGTCCCTGGGCGCAGAAGACCACAACGGGTTTGTCTCGCGGGAGCTCCCCCAGTCTCTCTCTCAGTTTGTCCAGGGGGATGTGGGTGCTGCCCGGGATCGTGCCGAGTTCCCACTCTTCGGGTTCCCTGACATCGAGAAGGAACGCGTCGGAGGGGATGTCGTGCACGTGAACCTGCTTTGTCAGGCCGTCCAGAACGTTTTCGCCAACGTAACCGGCGTAGTTCACCGGGTCCTTGGCACTGCCGTAGGGCGGGGCGTAGCAGAGTTCAAGCATGGTAAGGTCACGGACAGTGAGACCTTTTCTTATGGCCGTTGCGAGAACGTCAATGCGTTTGTCCACACCGTCCTCGCCCACGGCCTGGGCTCCCAGGATCACGCCTTCGGGGCTGAAGAGCACCTTCATGCTTACCCGGGCCGAGCCCGGGTAGTAGGAGGCGTGGGAGGAGGGGTGAATGTACACCTTCTCGTGGGGGATCCCCCGTCTTGTGAGCTGGGTTTCGGAGGCTCCCGCAGAGGCTGCGGTGACGTCGAAAACCTTGACCACCGAAGCGCCAAGGGTACCGGGGCAGCTTACGCTTCCCCCCAGGGCGTTCTCCGCCGCCATCCGTCCCTGCCTGTTCGCGGGTCCCGCCAGCGGGATGGACATGCGATCGCCCAGTATGGGATGCACGGTCTGGACGGCGTCGCCAACGGCATATATGTGGGGGGAACTGGTGCGAAGGAATTCGTCCACGATTATCGCGCCGTTGGCCGCAGTGGTGAGACCGGCCGCTTTGGCAAGCTCCCCGTTGGGTCTGACGCCTGCGGCCATTACAACGAAGTCCGTCTGTACGGGCGCCACGCCCTGGATCATCACCCTGAGCCCCTGTTCAGCCTCTTCAATGCCTTCGACGGTGGAGCCCGTGAGCAGACGGACGCCTCCCTCGGAGAGCGCCCTGGTGAGGGGGGCCGTCATTTCGGGGTCGAGGAACGGAAGGATCCAGGGTTCTTTTTCGACAAGGGTGGTTTCGAGGCCTGCCGCTACGAGGTTCTCGGCGGTTTCAACCCCGATGAAACCACCGCCGACAACGAGCGCCCGCCGGGCACCCGCCCTTATGCGGTCCATGATGGCGTCCATGTCCGGAACGGTCCAGAGGACAAGAACGTCCTTGTGGTCTTTTCCCGGGATCGGCGGAACGAGGGGCGTCGAACCGGGGGAGAGTATGAGGGAGTCGTAGCTTTCCTGGTAGCTTTCGTTCTTTGCGAGGTCACGAACAGTTACCGTGCGGCCTCCCGGGTCGATGGAGGTTACAAGGTGACCCGTTCTGAACGTGACGTCGTACCTTTTCAGAAACTTCTCGGGAGTCATCAGCAGAAGGCTTTCCCGGGAGGGGATGGCCCCGCCGATGTGGTAGGGCAGCCCGCAGTTGGCGAAGCTTATGTAGTCGCCCCTCTCAAAGACAATTATCTCGGCGTTTTCATCGAGCCTTCTGGCCCGGGCGGCGGCGCTGGCTCCACCGGCGACCCCGCCCACGATGAGAAGCTTCATCGAACCCTCCTCCAGTCTAGAACCAGAACCTCGCTCCGGCGCCTCCCGCCACGTCGAACTCGGTGTCCGGTGCGATGTCCATCACCGGCACTATCTCCAGAAAGGCGTCGAACGGGGCTTCGTCGAAGACCCACGACATTCCGACAGGGATCCTGATGCCCGCGACGGTTTCATCCCTGAAGATGGCCCTGCCGCCCACACCGGCGTAGAAGGGCGACCGGCCCCCCTCCCATGCGGCAAGTTCGGACAGGTGAAAAAGGTAGTCGCCGTAGATGTGGACAGCCTTTTCGTCACCGGAGAAGCTCCATGCCGCGGCTCCGGCCACTGCGCCCGTGGGGGAGGTGAAGTATTTGACGCAGATGCCAGTGGGTTCACCGATGATGATACCCAGCCCAAGGTCGCTTCCCTGCCCTCCGTAGATGGAGCAGGTGAGGATCAGCGCCATGATCGTCATGGTTTCACCTTCCTTTCGCGTACTTTGAAAGGTTCTCGGCGAAAAGGGCCGAATACTCTGAAGTGGGGAACGATGTTGCCATGGCGGAAGCGGCGAGGTCGATGCTCTCACGCAGGGGGAGGGTGTAGCGCATCGAAGTGAAGCGGCCCCTGAGGTCCTCCACTTTCCTGCGAACGTCCTCTCCCCGGATTATCACGGCAGCCATGAGCTCGGCCAGGGGGGCGAAATCGGCCTCGTTCATGCCGAAACGGGTCATCTCGCTCACGCCGGTGCGGATTCCAGACGGGGTGAGGAATGTTTCGTCATCAGGGAGGGCCTGGTAGTTCACGATGATATTGTTTTCCTGAAGCCGGTCGGCTATGGCCGCGCCGTCGCCGTGTTCCTTCACCCTCAGCACTACCTGGTGGGTCATTGTGTAACCGTCCGCCGGGTCGCCCTCGATGTGAAGGCCGTTGTCGGCAAGATGCCGGGCGAAAGCCCTGGCGTTCCGCAGGACCTGGTTCTGGTACTCGTCCTTGAAGGCGTTCATCTCGACTGTTGCCACGAGAAGCCCGAGAAGCGTCGCGAGGTGGTGATTCGAGGTGCTGCCTGGGAACGCCCTGCTGTTTATGTCGAGCCAGAGTTTTCGAAGCGGGTGCTTCTTGTTCATGTTGGAGGCGATGACGCCCCTCTGGGGTCCGAAGAAGGTCTTGTGGGTCGAGCCGGTCACCACATCGGCGCCGTCGGCGAGCGGAGCCTGGAAAGCTCCGTACAGACCCAGGACATGAGCCATGTCGTACATGATGACGGGGCGGTCCGACCAGTCCGCCACATGGTCCGCCAATACCTTCACTGGTTCGGGGTAGAGGAACATGCTCTTCCCGAAGATGACGAGTTCAGGCCTGTGCTCGTCCAGGAGTTCAAGCATTCGCTTCACGTTTATCCTGTACGGGTTATCGGGCTGGACCGGGAAGTTCACGCAGTTCTCCTGACCCGTGGCGGGATCGTGGTCGACGAAGTTGAAAAGGGCGCCCATGGGCTGGCTGGAAAGGTGCCCTCCCATGCCGAGCTCGTTGTTCATCACGGCTCTGAGCCTTCGCCAGCTTCCGCCGTCACGGTTCACCATTTTCGTCACGGCCTTGAAAACGACCTCGTTGGCCATCTGGCCGCTGACGGGGCGGAGTTCGGTCTCGGTGCAGCCGAAGTACTCGCAGAGGGCCGCGGAGGCCTCCTGTTCGATGTCCCTTATGAAATCGGTGCCGTGGTAGAAGTAGACCTCGCGTCCCTTCATCGAGCGGTGCTCAGCGTACCTGCCGGCAGGGTCGCACAACTCGCAGATCTTTACCAGGGGGGAGGGGGTGTTCTCGGAAGGTATGAGGTTTATGCACTCGGTCTGGCGCCAGCGGTTGTTCGTTTCTATCCTTTTGAAGAGTTCCCTCATCCTTGCCTCAAGGTTATCCATGACAGGTGTCCTTTCAAAGTGTTTCAAGGCTTCCGCGGATTATCAATGGATCAGACACGATTATGCATGCTCCACGATGGGTGTCCAGTTCGCCCGTAATGCCCTCGATCTCTGAGACCATTTCGTCCACCCTGTCCTCGGCGAGCAGGGTCAGCACGACCCTGGGTTCGGGGCGGGAGCGCCCCAGGACATCCATGAAACCGGCGAAGAGGGGGACGCTTGAGAGAACCGTTCCCATCATGCTGGCGTTCATGGTCACCGAGCCCTCGATGCCTCCCTCGAGGAAGAGCTCCATGATCCTGTTGTAGGTCTCCTCCTCCTGAAGAACCAGTATCACAAGCTTACGTTTGTCCCGCCGGCCCTCCTCGAGTCGTGAAGTCACGGGGACAAGATGGTAGAGGAAGGCCTCCCTCATGGCAAAGGTCGTGTCGCTGTTCAGTATCTCATGACGTGCCTTGCCCTTGCCGAGAACCCTTGCTGCTCCCGCCAGTATTCTGAGGTGCTCGTCGGTGGCGTCCCCCGGACCGGCAATTGCGCAGATGATGTGAACGCTCCGGCCGTCGATGGAGTTCCAGCCCACGCCCTTCCGGCAGACGCCGAGGGCCAGGGCGAAGCCCTTCATCGAGTCTATCCTGCAGTGGGGTATGGCAACCCCGTCACCTACACCGGTCGATCCAAGTTTCTCCCTCTCCTCAAGGCCCTGGACGAGCTCGCTGAGAGGAACACCCTGTGCCGCCGGATTGACGGCCAGCAGCTCTGCCACCCCGGCGATGGCATCGGTTTTGTTCCTGGCCTCCAGGTTTCTGCTGCAGCTTCCGGGGTCGAGAATCTCCTTGAGTTTCACAAGTCCTCCTATAGGGTCGCGCCGCGTACAAGGGCGAATCTGGAGATGGGCGGCCCCAGCAGTTCATTGACGAAAACCGAAAGAAGCGTAACGCTAACGATTGTGGAGCTGAGCTGCTCGTGTCCGATGAGCAGGGGCGAGGACTGAACGAACAGCGCAAGACCGATCGCCACCCCCGCCTGCGGGAGCATGGCAAAGCCAAGGTATTTTCGGATCAGCGGGTCGCTTCCCGCCAGACCGGCCCCCAGACGCACTCCGAAGTACTTGCCCAGCGCCCGTGCTGAAACGAACAGGACACCCACCAGAAGAATGCTTCCTGTGGTGAACGACCCAAGGTTCAGTTCGGTTCCCGCGATGGCGAAAAATGCCGCGTACATGGGAGGCGAAATCTGTTCGAGTGAAGCCACCACCTTCCAGCTTCCGTGACGGGTATTCGCCAGAACAGCTCCGGCAGCCATTCCCGCCAGCAGAGGCGAAAGGCCGCTGGTGGTGGCAAGGGCCGTCATGATACACAGAAGACCGAGGCTGATGATGTAGATCTCGTTCGACCTTCTGTTCCTGGCCGTGCCGAGGCTGAGTATCCAGCCCGTCGCGGCGCCCAGGGCCAGCGACCCCGCTATCTCTCTAAGGCCGTGCATGATGGACCCTGCAAGGCCTGTGCCTCCCCCGAGCGTTCCTCCCGCGACGGCCATTGCCAGCGAGAATATCAGAACGCATCCCGCGTCATCAAGGGCGACAATTCCGTAGAGGTGGTCGATGAAGGGGCCCCTGGCCTTCAGTTCCCTGACGATGGCTACGGTTGCCGCGGGAGCCGTGGCGGTTGCAATGGCGCCCAGCACGGCCGCAACGGAAAGGTCGGCAAGCCCGGTGAGGTAAAGGGTCAGCGAGACCGCCAGGAATGTCAGCAGCAATTGCACAGTGGTGATTATGATGACTGGTCTGCCGGTCCTTTTCAGCTTGACGGCGCTGAACTCGCTGCCTATGACCAGCGCGATGACCGCCAAAGCTGTCTCGGTTATTATTCCCAGCTCGTCGTGAAGGTCGGAGTGGACCAGTCCCAGCACCCACGGGCCAAGGAGCATCCCGGCGATGATGAAACCAGTTATGGAAGGAAGCCGCAGAGCTGCCGCGAGCCTTCCCAGAAACCAGCTTCCCACCAGGAGGATGCCTATCCCGAATACGGGGTTCGTGCTGACCGTGTCCCTGAAGGTCACGATCGCTGATTCAATGTTCCCGAACATTGGGGTAATATACGGTTCGATATCAGGAACCGGCCTGCCCTGCTGGTGCCGGCTTCGAGCCCCTCAGAATGGCGTATCTTGAAAGTAGCGGCCCCGCCAGTTCATTAACGAAGACCGCCATGAGCACGATGTTCACCATGAGCGGCGGGAACCCCGCCGCCCCGGGATGGATCGACTGTGCCTGCACGTAAAGCAGAAGGCCGATGGTCACTCCGGAGTGGGGCATCATGGCAAGTCCAAGGTAGTTCCGTACATTTCTCCCGCTTCGGGAAAGCACCGCTCCCAGCCAAACTCCGCCGTACTTGCCCGCAGCCCTTGTGAGGATGTAGACGATCCCCAGCACAAGCACCGAACCCTGACCGAAAACGGCGAAGTCGAGCTCGCTGCCGGCAATGGCGAAAAACACCGCGTAAAGCGGCGGCGAGAGCCTGTCCAGTGAGTCAATGACATTTCTGCCCTTTCCGGGGCTGTTGGCGATAACGGCTCCCGCCGCCATTCCCGAAAGCAGGGGTGAAAGCTCGAAGGATGAGGCCAGCGCAGTCATAAGGCAGATGAGACCAAGGCTGACGATGTAGACCGAATTCGATCCTTGAGCGACTGCCGCGCTTTTTCTGATGGCCGCGCCCGTTGCCAGGCCAAGGACAAGCGATCCGGCCGCCTCTTTCAGGAAGAACAGGATCGACTGGGGAACCGAGGAGTCCACGGGCATCAGGAACCCCCCTGAAAAGGCAGCCACGAGAGCGAACAGGAGAAGGCAGCCCGCATCGTCGAGGGGAATTGCGCCGTAGAGGTGGTCGATGAAGGATCCCCTGGCCTTGAGGTCACGTGCGATTGTCACTGTGGATGTCGGAGAGGTTGATGTTGCGATGGCTCCGAGCAGCAGGGCCACAGGAAGCGGTATCAGGCCCGATGCGAACAACGCAACGGAAACCAGCAGGAATGTAACGCTGAGCTGCATTACCGTGATGGCTGCCATGGCCCGGCGTATCCTCTTCATCCGTGCCAGGTTGAACTCGCTGCCTATCACCACCGCGATCATCGAAAGAGCGATCTGGGTTACAGTTTCCATTCTCACGTAAAGGTCACTGTGAACCATGCCCGAAACTCTGGGCCCCAGTAGCATGCCGGCGACGATGAATCCCGTCACCGAAGGAACTCCGATCCGTTCAGCCGTCCTTCCGAGGAGCCAGCTTCCCGCAAGAAGGATACCGAGAGCGAACACGGGGTGAGCCCCGACTGTGTCTCTGAACGTCAGGAGAAACGACAGTGGATAATCGAACATGTGAGGAATATGCGATGAGTCATCCCGGAGAACGATGGAGTATATTGTCGGGGTTCCTGAACTGTTTACGGAGGTTTTTACATGACAACGGAGGAACTCGCCGCGGGTTTCCGGGAGACCGGGAAAAGGCTTCAACTGCTCAAGGAGCGGCTTTGACTATCCAGGCCTGCTGAAGTCCGAAGCATCCATCAACGGTCTCATGGCGGCGCCTGAATTCTGGGATGACCGCAACAGCGCCCTTGAAACCATCTCAAAACTCAGGCACATACAGAACTGGACGGCTCCCCTGGGCGAGATGACCCACAGGCTCGAAGACGGCGCAGCCGCTCTCGAACTTCTGGAAACAGAAAGCGACACCGGCATGCAGGCCGACGCGGAACTGGCCCTGGCGTGGCTTCATAAGACCCTTAACAGCCTGGAGTTCAGGCAGATGCTCAGCGGTCCCCACGACCAGAGCGATACCATCCTGACGATCCGAAGCGGAGCGGGCGGGGTGGACAGCCAGGACTGGGCCGAGATGCTCCTGCGCATGTACGTATACTGGGCGGAGAGGCAGGGCTTCGAAGTCGAGGTCCTGAGCACTTCCGAAGGCGAGGAGGGCGGTATCAGGGAGGGTGTGGCATCCATCAGGGGCGCCTACGCTTTCGGTTACCTCAACGCGGAGAGGGGCATTCACAGACTGGTGCGCCGCAGCCCCTTCGATCAGAACAACAGAAGGCACACCAGCTTTGCCAGTGTTCTTCCCCTGCCAGACCTTGAAGAATCGGTGAGCGTGGAGATCGACGAAGAGGACGTGAGGACCGATGTCTTCCGGGCCAGCGGGGCCGGGGGGCAGCACGTCAACAAAACATCCAGCGCCATAAGGCTCACTCATATACCGACCGGGATCGCCGTCTCCTGTCAGAACGAGAGGAGCCAGCACCGCAACAGGGAGCTGGCCTGGCGAATACTCCGGGCGCGGATCTTCGAACTGGAGGAGGAGAAACGCCACAAGGAAAGGGAAAAGCTGGAAGGGATCAAACAGGATGTTTCCTGGGGCAATCAGATCAGGAGTTACGTGCTGCATCCCTATCAGATGGTGAAGGACCACAGAACCGGCATGGAGACCTCGAATGTGGAGGGTTTTCTGGCGGGTGACATACAGGAATTCATCGAGGCGTTCCTGAGAGAGAACGGCGGGCAGTGATGACGCTAAACAGTAATCCGCTAATCGCGGGAAGGCTCTCGAAGCTTTCCGCCCTGAGGGCTTCGGGGGTCGATCCGTACCCACCCCGGACACCCCACAGGATACCCATCGCCGAAGTTAGGGGAATGGACCCCGAACAAGGCGACCCGGTGCAGACCAGCGGCAGGATAAGGGCCCGCAGGGAGCACGGCAGGACGATCTTCATGGACATCTCCGATCCGTCGGGCAAAGTGCAGCTCTACTTCAACAGCCGGGAGCTTCCACCTGAGATGTGGGAGATCCTCGAGCACACCGACCTCGGTGACATTATCTGGGTGGCCGGCGTCCTTTTCGTTACCAGGATGGGTGAACTGACGGTGAAAGTCACTGAGATATCGGTCCTGGTCAAGGCTGTTCGCCCGCTGCCGGTCGTGAAGGTCGACTCCGAGGGCGAGGTCCACGACGCTGTCAGCGACCCCGACCTTCTCTACAGGCACCGTTGCGTCGACCTTCTCCTGAACACCGACAGCAGGGAGAGGCTTGTCTCGAGAAGCCGCATAATCAAGGCTCTGAGGGACCACCTCGACGAAAGCGGGTTCATCGAGGTGGAAACCCCCATCCTCCAGCAGCTCTACGGGGGGGCCAACGCCGAGCCTTTCACCACGACCTACAACTTCCTCGACCAGCAGTGCTTCCTCCGCATTGCCACCGAGCTCTACCTGAAAAGGCTTATGGTCGGCGGGTTTCACAAGGTGTACGAGATCGGGAAGGATTTTCGGAACGAGGGGGTGGACAGAACCCACAGTCCCGAGTTCACCCAGCTCGAACTCTACGAGGCCTGGACCGATTACGAGGGTATGATGCGCCGCTTCGAGGAGCTTGTTTCGGCTGCGGCCACCGCTCTGGGAAAGGGCAGGGAGATAACTTTCCAGGGGCATTCCATAGACCTTTCCACCCCGTTCGCCAGGGTTCCTTTCGTTTCTGCCCTGCACCAGCACAGCGGCCAGGCCCTGTTCGACATGGACCATGAGGCTCTGGCGCGCTTCGCCGGGAAGCTGGGCATCGCCACTCAGGGTGTGGACCGCCCCGACCTTCTGGACAAGCTGTTCGACCACTTCGTGACGCCGACCCTCGTGCAGCCGACCTTCGTCATCGATTATCCGGTCGAGCTTTCCCCCCTGGCCAAGGGCAAGCCCGACGACCCCAGACTGACTGAGCGGTTCGAGGCCTTTATCGCCGGTATCGAGCTCGCCAACGCGTTCAGCGAGCAGAACGACCCGCTTCTGCAGCGCCGGATCCTTCAGGAACAGGCCGCTTCGAGCGGTCACCGTGAGGGCGGGGTCGATGAGGAGTTCCTCTATGCGCTGGAGGTCGGCATGCCCCCCGCGGGTGGGCTTGGTGTGGGCGTCGACCGCCTCGTGATGATACTGACCGATGCCGGTTCAATTCGGGACACCATCCTTTTCCCCCACCTCAGAAGGGAAAAATGAACCTCTGGCTGGTCGGCGCGCTGTCGGGCAGGCAGGTGGTGAGCAGGTCTCACTCGGGTTTCGTGCGTTTCGTGGGAGTGCTCTCCGTGGCGGGGATCGCAATCGGAGTAGCCGCTCTGATCATCCTCAGGTCGTTCATGGACGGTTTCACGGGGGCCATCAGACGCAGCCTCGAGGCAGTGAACCCGGCGGTTCATGTCTACGCTCCGGGAGGGGGCGCCCTGGGTCCGTCCGATTACGGGCTCGTGCAGGAACTTTCCATGGCGATACCCGGAACGACCGGGGTCGAAGCTGTCCTTGAGAGGCCCGCCGTTGCTTCGGGAGCCGTGGGCACCGTAGCGGGGGTCATGGTCAGGGGCATGTCCGGAAGCGGGGGGGGAGCGGTCCTGGGGATTCGTCTTGCCCAATCCCTCGGGGTCACCCGGGGCGACACGGTCAGGCTGGCCTCCACGGCGGGCGTCAGCGTCAGCGGAATGGGGAGGGTCCTGGTAGACACCATCATGCCGATGGTTGTCGTCCGGGTGACGGACTTCGGGATCGACGAGTACAACCGGTCCCTGGTGTCCACATCACTCGGAAGCGCGCGAAGCCTTTTCGGCGACGAGACCGGAATAAGCTCCATGGGCGTGGGAATTACGGCGAACACCGACCCCGTGAGCGTTTCCATGACCCTCGATTCCCTTCTTCGGGAAAGGTACGTGGAGGGAGGGTGGCCGGCATACATGACGGCGATACCGTTCATGTCCTTCCACACCAACCTCTTTCAGGCTCTGGGGCTCGAAACGCTGGCCATGACCATCGTTCTGGCCCTCATAACCGTCGTGGCTCTTCTCAACCTTTCCAGCGCGCTGACCATGATCGCGCTCGAGCACCGATGGGACATGGGCGTGCTTCGCGCCATGGGTGCAACGCCGCGCATGGTGTTCGTCACGAGCATCACCCGGGGGCTCTCGATCGGAGTCGTGGGTGTCGCCGTCGGTGTTCTTGCGGCATGGGTGTCGGTTCGGGCCGTCAACAGCTATTTTCCCATCAGGCTCGACTCCAGCGTTTACTGGGTCGAAACCCTCACCGGAAGGTTTTCCACCCATACCGCTCTGACAGCTTCGGTGGTCACGCTGCTGGTGTGTCTTCTGGTTTCCATCGCCCCGGCTGTTTCCGCACTGTCGGACTCACCATCGGAGGCTCTGCGGTATGAGTAACGCCACACCGGTCCTTTCAGGACGGGACATACACTTCACATACGGCCGTGGCGCCGACACCCTTCACGTTCTGAGGGGGGCGTCCATCGATCTTTTTCCGGGCGGGCTCACGGCGGTGATGGGCCCCAGCGGTTCGGGAAAAAGCACACTTCTTCATGTACTGGGCCTTCTGGCAAGACCCAGCGGAGGCACGGTGTTCATCGACGGCCGGGACCCCTGGAAGACCAGCGAGGCAAAGCGCTCGCGGATGAGGAACCTGAACCTCGGTTTTGTCTTTCAGTTCCATCATCTGCTCGAGGAGTTCACCGTTCATGAGAACGTGGCCATGCCCTGCATGATCTCGGGAAGATCCAGGCGTCAGTCCATGGAGGTCGCCGGAGGGCTTCTTCGTGAGGTGGGCATCGAGTCAAGGGGGAACCACTTCCCCTCCGAGATATCCGGCGGAGAGAGACAGCGGGCCGCCCTAGCCAGGGCGCTGGCAATGGAACCCGCGGTCGTTCTTGCCGACGAGCCCACGGGGAACCTCGACGACGAAGCCACGGGAGTGGTGGAGAACCTGATGCTGAACCTTGCGCACAGAAGGAATCAGGCTTTCCTCATCGCCACCCACAGCCGCGAGCTGGCCCAGAGGTGCGACAGGCTCCTGATTCTGGACAGGGGCGTTCTAAGGGAGGGCTGATGCTGGTGAAAGCCGGCTGGAACCTTATATTTACTCGCTGGTAAACCCGGGAAACGGGTTCCACGAAAGGGGAAACATTGCGGGAGAGGTTCAGCGACAGAGCCAGAGCCGCACTTAACGAAGCAAGGCTCGAGGCCGGCCGTTCAGGCCGTCCAAGCGTCACATCCGAACACATACTCTACGGAATACTGACGGTTGACGGTTCCACAGCGTCTTCGGTCCTGACCCGTCTCGGTGTGAACACCGCCGAACTCAGGCTCAGGGTTCAGAACCGCATAAGGGGAGGCAGGCTTCCTGTTCCGGTCGACAGACATGAGCTGGAGTGGACCGAAAGGGCGCGGCGCATCCTTCAGGAGGCTGGCAGGCTCGCCCAGAGCCTCGACTCTCCCACCGTGGGCACCGAGCACCTTCTGCTCGCGGTCACAACAGTGGAGACAACCGTGGCGGGAGAGATACTCTGGGAAGCCGGGGTCACCTACGAGAAGGCCGACCGTGTCGTCAGGTCCCTTCCGGGCGGTGCAAAAAGCGAGAATCCACAGGAAAAGCCTGTTTCCGCCATGGAGTACTTCTGCCGTGACCTGACGGCAATGGCCAGAAAGGGGCTTCTCGACCCCGTGATCGGCCGTGATCAGGAGATCAACAGGCTTGTCAGAGTCCTCTGCAGAAGAAAGAAGTCCAACCCCGTCCTGATCGGTGAACCCGGTGTCGGCAAAACCGCCATCGTGGAGGGTCTTGCCAGGCGCGTCATCGAGGCATCGGTTCCCATGATGCTTCACGGCAAGAGGATACTCGCACTGGACATGGCGGGGGTCATAGCCGGCACCAAGTACCGCGGGCAATTCGAGGAGAGGCTGAAGGTCCTTCTAAAAGAGATCCTCGAATCGGGCAACGTCATCCTCTTCATCGACGAGATCCACACCATCGTGGGGGCCGGCGGAGCCGAAGGCGCCATGGACGCCGCCAACCTTCTGAAGCCCTCCCTGGCAAGGGGGGAGATCCAGTGCATAGGCGCCACCACGCTCGATGAGTACCGAAGGCGCATCGAGAAGGACGGCGCCCTGGAGAGGCGTTTTCAACCCATACCGATCGATCCCCCCAGCGTCGACCTCACCGTGCGTATCCTCGAGGGGCTCGAACCCAGGTACGCAAGGCACCACAACTCGATATACACCCCTGAAGCCGTCCGGAGCTGCGCGGTCCTCGCGGACCGGTACATCAGCGGCCGCTTCCTGCCCGACAAAGCAATCGACGTTCTCGACGAGAGCGGGGCGCGGGCCAATTCCGACAGCTCCCGGTCACCGGAGAGCCTTCTTTCGATGCACAGGGATCTGTCTTTGCTCGAGTCGCAACTCGAGACCGAGATGGAAAAGCGCAATCTCATTCAGGTCAACAATTTGAAGAGCGAGATCCAACGCCTGTCCGAAGCCATCGAAACGGACAGAAAGCAGTGGATCGAAAATCTCACCCCGGTTACCATAACGCCCGACGACGTGGCGGCGGTGGTTTCCTCCATGACAGGCATCCCCATAAGCAGAATGGGCGAGAACGATCTGGCCAGGCTCGCCGACCTCGAACGGCGGCTTTCATCGAGAATAGTGGGTCAGGAACCCGCCATCGGCGTTATTGCCCGTGCCATTCGAAGGAGCCAGGTCGGCCTCCGTCCGCCGGACCGGCCTGCCGGCTGCTTCCTTTTCCTCGGTCCCTCGGGGGTCGGCAAGACGGCAACCGCTGCTGCCCTCGCCGAGCTGATCTTCGGCGACAGCCTCTCTCTTATCCGAATGGACATGAGCGAATATCAGGAGAGTTTCTCGGGATCGAGGCTTGTGGGAGCCCCTCCGGGCTATGTCGGCTACGATGACGGCGGGCAGCTCACCGAGAAGGTTCGCAGGCGCCCATACTCGGTGGTCCTGCTCGACGAGATAGAAAAAGCCCACACCGACCTTTTCAACATGCTGCTTCAGGTGATGGACTACGGAACCATGACCGACAACATCGGGCGCCGGATCGACTTCCGGAACACCATAATCATCATGACCGGCAACGTGAAGGGCTCATCCTCTCCCCGTGTGGGGTTCTCTCCCGCGGGCACACCCGAGCTTACATCGGTTGAAGACGCGAAACGCATCTTCCCGCCGGAGTTCATCAACAGGCTCGATGAAGTTGTTGTCTTCAATCACCTCGAGCTTACCCACGTGCGGGCAATAGTCGACCTTCAACTCAGTGGCGTCAGGTCCAGGCTCTCGGCGCTCAGGGTTTCGATCTCGGTTGACGAATCCGCAACGGATTTCCTCGCCCGAAGGGGCTGCAGCCCCGACGCTGGCGTGAGACACCTCCAGCGCACGATACAGCAGTATCTCGAAGACCCCCTCACCGATGCGCTGGTTCGGGGCGACATCTTTCCCGGTGCGTTTGTCACGGTTTCCTGCGGCGGCGAGGCCCTTGTCCTTCGCACCGAGGAAGCACGAATTCCGGAAGGCGTGAAGAGTTGAAACACCTGCTTCCTGTCATTCTTGTTGCTGCGCTCTCTTCCAGGGCAGCGGTAGTGGAACGTATCGAGATCGAGGGCAACAGCTATGTCAGCGATTCCCTCATCGTCAGGGCTCTTGGTCTGAGGATCGGCGACGAACTGAATCCGGTGGTCATCGGTACCGGTATCAGGTCCCTCTACGCGCTGGAGTACTTCCAGGAAGTGGCGGTATTCTCCGACAGCATCTCCCCCGAAACGGTGGGTGTGCTCGTTCACATCCTCGAGAACCCCATAGTCGGGGAAGTGATTTTCGAGAACCCCGGCGAACTGGATGAGGACAAAGCCCGTGACAGTCTGATGGTCTTTCCGGGGCAGACCCTCTCCATGGCAAGGGTCGCCGCCGCCGAGGCCATCATAAGGCAGCTCTACGCTGAGAAGAACAGGCATCTGGCCACCGTCGAGGCCCGCTGGGGCGAACCCGATTCCCAGGGCAGGCGCGACATCATCTTCGCCTGCGATGGCGGACCCGACATCAGGGTGGGCGAGATAGTCTTCAACGGCAACCTGGCCTTCACCGACCGCGAACTCAGGGGCAAAATGAAGACCCGCCAGGACAGTTTCTGGAGAAGCGGCAAGCTCAAGGAGGACGAGTTCGCCCTCGACGCCGGCAGGATCGAAGATCACTATCACCAAAGTGGATACCCCGATGCCCGTGTGCTGGGCAGTGCGCGTGAGATCATGGAGGACGGCCGTCATCTCAGGATAACGATCGACGTCTCCGAGGGCGCTTTCAGAACATTCGGGCAGGTGAGTTTTTCGGGAGGGGCTTCGGTTACGGATTCCCTTCTTCGCCGGGCCAGCAGGATAACCGGGGGCGAGCACTACGACATCAGAGACCTCGAGAGAACCCTCGAGAACGTGTACACGCTCTACCAGGACAAGGGGTACTTCTACGCCGTTGTTGAACCCTCGGTAACCTCCGGTTCCGGCGACGCACTCGACATCTCCTTCGTCATAACCGAAGGCGAGAGGGCGCACATCCGCAGGATCGACATAACCGGCAACACAAGGACGGTCGACAACGTAATCAGGCGGGAACTCACGGTTTACCCCGGCGACCTTTTTCAGCGTACGGCCCTCATGCGCAGCATGAGGAACATCTTCTACCTCAACTATTTCAACGATGTGGTCCCCGATTTCCGCCCGGTTCCCGAATCGCAGGATGTCGACCTTGTGATGCAGGTGAGCGAGAAGACCACCGGCAGGGCCGGACTGGGGGCCGGTTACAGCGGCTCCGACGGCATGAGCGGTTACCTCGAGTACGGCGAGGAGAACTTCCGCGGCATGGGCCAGAGCATCAGCGCCGCCTACCAGTTCTCCAAGAGCACCCAGAACATTCAGCTCAGTTTTACCGAACCCTGGTTCATGGACACCCCTTTGACCCTGGGCGCCCAGCTCTACCGCACCGCCAGCAACTATTCCGAGTACGACAGGCTCAAGACGGGTGGATCGATCCTGGTTGGAAGGCCGATACCCGGCCTCGACTACGTAAGGGCGTCGGTGCGCTACTCGCTCGAGAAAGTGGATGTTTACAACGTAACCACCGATTCCACGAGCTATTACTACGATCTTCTCGACACCGACTGGCCCCGCTGGGAAAGTTCGGTGCGATACTCGCTCTCCCGCGACAGCCGGGACAGACAGAATTTTCCCGGTGAAGGCTCGATGAACAGCCTGACCATGCAGTACGCGGGGGGGCCGCTGGGCGGCGACATAGGGTATCAGAAGTACCTGCTCGATTCACAATGGTTCGTGCCTCTCTGGTGGAAGTTTTTCCTCACCCTCCGAGCCAGGGCTGGATACGTTGCGGGGTTCGGCGGCGAACAGCCGCCCGCGTACGAGTTCTTCCAGCTCGGGGGGACCGGTTTCTACGGAGTCCGGGGTTACGGCGAGAACACCATCGCGGCCACCGAGGGTTACGAAACGGTGGGAGGAAGAAGCATGATGATCCTCACCGCCGAGTACAGGTTCAGGATAATCGACCAGCTTCAGTTGTCTTTATTCGCCGATGCCGGCAACACCTGGAACCGGTGGGCGACAATCGACCTGAGCGACATGAACCGGGGCGCGGGGATGGGGGTCAGGGTCGAGGTGCCCATGCTGGGGATACTGGGGCTGGATTACGCCTACGGGTTCGACGGCCCGGACAGGGGATGGGAACCTCATTTTCAAATAGGCACGAGCTTCTGATCGGGAGGTCGCTTTGAGAATAGCTTTTTTAACTGTCGCGCTGTGCTCGGCGGCGATGTTCGCCGAGACCATGGCTGTGGTGGATTCCGCAAGGATCTTCGACACCCTGGGGTCGGTCAGGGATGCCCGTGAACTGCTCGAGGAGGAACTCGAGAACTGGCAGGCCTACGCTGACTCACTGCAGCTCGAGGTTGACGAGATAAGCTCAGACCTCGACCGGACGCTTGTGATGAGCCCCGAAAGGCGTATGGAACGCGAAAACCTCCTGCTTCAGAAGGAGCAGGAGCTGGAAGAGTTCCTCACGGACGTATTCGGCCCCGGGGGTCAACTGGAGAGGCGCAACGAACAGCTCGTGGCGCCCATCGTGGCGGCAATAAACGAAGCCGTCACGGAGATAGCGACTGAAGAGGGGCTTTCGATCGTTTTCGACTCATCAGCCGGACTGGTCGTTTTCGCCGATCCGACCCTGGATATAACCGATCTGGTGATGGACAGGGTGGCATCCGGTGGACGACGCTGAGATAACTCTCAAAAGGCTCGCCGAACTGCTGGGCGCAAGCCTTCTGGGGGACGGAGGAGAGCGGCCCGTCCTGGGCGTGAGCACCCTCGAGGAGGCCGACGGCGGGCATGTCTGCTACTACGGAAACCCAAGATATGCCAGACACCTCGGATCAACCCGGGCTCTGGCCGTCATCACCGCTTCGGCGGTTATCACTACGGCCCCGAATCAGCTCGTCGTCAAAAACCCTTACCTTGCGTTTCGCGACGCCCTCGAGCTCTTTTCCCCGAATCGTACGAGCGGTTTCGAAGGCGTTCATCCCTCAGCCGTCATCCATCCCTCGGCGGTCGTGGCCCAGGATGCTTCGCTGGGCCCGAATTCAGTGGTGGACAGGAATGCCCGGATCGAAGGCGGAACCCGGATCGGGGCATCATGCGTCATCGGCCCGAACGCCGTTGTTGGTCGGAACTGCATCATACATCCCCTCGTGGCCGTGGCGGCGGAGTGCGTGATCGGCGACCGGGTGGTTCTGCACTCAGGGGTTGTGATAGGCGGTGACGGATTCGGTTTCGTGCCTGATCCTGAGGGGAAGCACAAAAAGATACCCCAGAACGGCAACGTGGTAATCGGTGACGACGTTGAGATAGGCGCCGGGACCACGGTAGACAGGGCGGTTGCCGGAAGTACGGTGGTGGGCGCCGGAACCAAGCTCGACAACCTCGTTCAGGTGGCGCATAATGTCAGAATTGGCAAGGGGTGCTTCGTGGCGGCGCAGACCGGAATTGCCGGCAGCACAGTTCTCGAGGATCTGGTCACCTGCGGTGGCCAGGTCGGGATCGGGGGACATCTCCGGATCGGGCGTGGTGCGATGCTCACCGCGAAGAGCGGAGTATCGAAGGATGTTCCCCCGCGTGAGGTCGTCAGTGGAATTCCGGCACGGAAACACACGGAAAACATGAAAATAATGGCCGCCGCGTCGAGACTTCCCGGGCTTATTCGCGGCTTGACCAGAAAGAAGGAAGAGCGGGGTTAGTAGATGAACCGTTTTCAGACCACTCTGGATACAGTCATTTCCTTCACCGGCGTGGGTCTTCACCTGGGCAAGGAGACCACGATAACATTCAAACCGGCGCCTCCGGACACCGGTTACGTATTCGTCAGGACCGATGTGGAGAGCAGACCCATGATAAAGGTCTGCGTCGACAATGTCAGGATGATCGAGGAGCAGGCCAGACGAACCACGCTGGGCGAGAACTACTTCGAGGTCCACACCGTCGAACACGTTCTCAGCGCCCTTTACGGCCTCGAGATCGACAACGCCATCATAGAGATAGATTCCGACGAGCCGCCCGAGCCGGCCGGCGGCTCGGTGAGTTCGTTCGCGGCCCTGCTGAAGAACGCAGGGGTGGCCACTCTCAACAGGCACCCCCGGAAGATCTTCAAGATAACCGAACCCGTCAGCCTCGAATACTTCGGGGCGACCCTCACGGTCGTGCCATACAGCGGGCTTAGGGTCAGTTTCACCATCGACTACGACATCGCGGCCATCGGCACGCAGTACCTGAGCCTCGACATCACCCCCGAGACCTTCGCACAGGAGATCGCTCCCGCCCGGACATTCTGCCTGTACCGTGATGTGAAGGTCCTTCAGGAAAAGGGGCTCATCAAGGGTGGAACACTCGACAACGCCGTAGTCATTGGCGACGACGGCATAATGAACGACAAGCCTTTGCGCTTTCCCGACGAGTTCGTCAGACACAAGATACTCGACCTCATCGGAGACCTGTCACTTCTCGGGTTCCGGCTCGAGGGCCATGTCATAAGCGCCAAGAGCGGCCATGCGTCCAATGTGCAGTTCGTGAAGAAGATCACCAGCGTTTACAAGGGAAGCATGACCAAAAACGAGAAGCACCTCTCCGACCGCAAGTGGGACATCCAGGACGTGATGAGGCTTCTTCCCCACCGCTACCCCTTCCTTCTCGTTGACAAGGTTCTGGAGATCGACCCCGGAAAGAGGATAGTCGGGCTGAAGAACGTGACGATAAACGAGCCCTATTTCCAGGGGCATTTTCCTGGCAGCCCCATCATGCCCGGCGTTCTGGTGGTCGAAGCCATGGCCCAGGTGGGAGGCCTGATGCTCTTCGACAACGTGGACGACCCTTCGAAGTGGCTGGTCTACTTCGGCGGCATCGACAAGGTGAGGTTCAGAAAGCCCATCCTTCCCGGCGACCAGGTCAAGTTCGAACTGGAAATGCTTAGCAGCAGGGGCAGGCTCTGCCGAATGAGGGGGGTTGCCCGGGTGGACGAACAGGTCGCCGCCGAAGCCGAACTCACCGCCATGCTCGTGGAGAGAACATGATACACACCTCGGCTGTCGTTTCCTGCGCAGTTCCCGACTCGTCCAAGGTCGCTGCAGGAGCCGTGGTCGGGCCGCGGGTGATCGTTGGCGAGAACGTGTTGATCGGCGCCAACGCCGTGATCGAAGGGTCAACCACCCTTTCAGACGACGTTAAGGTTGGTCCCTGCGCTGTTCTTGGCACCGTACCCCAGGACCTCAAATTCAGCGGCGAAGACACGACCCTCTTCATAGGACCCCGCACCGTGATCAGGGAGATGGCCAACATCAACCTGGGCACCAGCGCCTCGGGCAGCACGGTCGTGGGGGCGGACTGCTTCATCATGGCCTACGTTCACATCGCCCACGACTGCCGGGTGGCAGACGGCGTCATACTTGCCAATGCCGTGAACCTTGCCGGCCATGTGAGCGTTGGCCGAAACGCCGTTCTTGGGGGAGTTGTACCCGTACACCAGTTCACCCGTATCGGTGATCACGCGATGGTGGGGGGTGGATACAGGGTTTCCAAGGATGTTCCTCCCTTCGTTCTCGCGGGAGGCGAACCCCTCAGGGCCGTGGGTATAAACGTACTCGGACTGAGGCGCCGCGGGTGGCCGGCCCTGCAGATCGAACAGGCGCTTGATGCCTTCAGGTTGCTCTTTCGTTCCCCCGGCTCCATGAAGGACAAGGTGGAAAGGGTTCTCGCCGAAAACCCCGAAGGCTCTCCCGGCTATCGAATGGCCGCTTTCATTGCAGCCTCCGAGCGGGGGGTGATCATCTGAGGTGGGTTCTGCTTCCGGTAACAGCTGCGGCACTTCTTCTTGCCGACAGCACAGCGGTGAACGTGATACCCCACAGAAACCCCACCGGAGCCCTTCTCAGAAGCGCCGTGGTTCCGGGCTGGGGGCAGTTCTACAACGATGAGCCCCTTAAGGGGCTGGCTTACGGAGCCCTGCAGGCCGGGTTGCTGAGCTGGACCCTTTACGAGAACCATCAAGCCGATCACTCCCGGGAGATGTTCGAACTCACTCAAGACCCGGAGTGGGATGAAGCGGCAGACGATCACCGTGACCGGTGCCGAAGCCTGGTGTGGTACACGGCGGGTGCGTGGGTCGTCAGCATGCTTGACGCATACGTCGACGCGTGGCTTTTCGGCTTCGATGCCGAGAACCGCGCCTTCGACAGGGACGCCGGTCTTGCCCTCATGGTCGGGATAGGTATCTGAGGGAATGCAATGATGCTTTTTCTTGTACTACTTGCAGCCGTGTTCGATGACGAGGAAGAGGCCCAGATACTTCTAAAAGCCATCGAAGGCGATCGGGAGGCTTACGGACGGCTGGTTTCGAAGTACCAGAAAAGGGTGTTCAGAGTGGCAAGAAGACTGTGCGGATCCGATGACGACGCCTGGGACATCACCCAGGAATCATTCATCAGGGCCATGAACGCCATGGGGAGTTTCGATCCCGGCTTTCGTTTTTTCACCTGGATATACAGGATAGTGACGAACGTCGCGATAAATTCTCACCGCAAAACCGGTCGCAGGGCTGAAGTGGAATACCAGGACGAACACGGCTATCAGGGCCAGACCGTAACGCTCGACCAGGCTCCCCTCAACGCGGCGGCGGATGAACTGGCACTGCTTGTGGGCAGGGCCGTCGAAGCCCTTTCCGACCCCCTCCGGACGGTGTTTGTGCTCAGGGTCGACCAGGAACTCAGCTACACCGAGATAGCAGAGACCCTTGGCATCGCCGTGGGCACAGTGATGTCCCGGCTCAACAGGGCCCGCAATCAGGTGAGGGCCATGATAGGCCATGAGCTGGAGGGCGCAGGATCATGAGACCTGACTGCCCCGACGCGCTGAAACTCATGGCCTACATGGACGGAGAACTCAGCCCGGTAGAGAGGGCTCCGATCTCGGCGCACCTTTCCAGCTGTCCGGACTGCTCGTCTTTCCTCGAAACCCAGGGCGCGCTCGAGAGAAGCTGGCGTGATTCCTGGCAGGACCCACCGGACTTCCGTTTCAATGTCATGCGAAAGAAGCTTTTTTCCGGCGGTGGTTCCTTCCGTCTGCCGGGATGGGCGATAGGCATCGCCGCCGGAGCCGCGGCGGTATTTCTGGGCATCAGGGTCTTCCATCCCGCTGAGCAGTCCAGTCTCGAAAGCAGGATGCGCGAGGAAGCTTTCCCGCAGGTCGTTACGTCCGGCCCTGCCCCATCCGATTCACAGGCCCTCATCGATTCCATCGTCCCGCTCTCCGAGGAGACGGAAGAGACTGAAGCCTTCGAAGAGGAAACCCCACAGACCGCTGCGGTTTCGCAAACTGTCGAGGAACCCCGCGGCGGCACGGGAGGAATTGGTGAAGCCGTGCAGGGGGAGGTGGCCCTTGCCCCCGGGGAGGATACCATTGTCCTGCAATCGCAGGAATCCGATGAGTTCACAGGCGATCTCGAGGGCATGGCGTTCGCGGAAAGTCAGGATGACGCCTGCTTATCCGGTTCCGGCGTCGCGGCCGCTTCATTCGGCATGCAGTCCGTCGGTGCCGGGGGCTATGCGCTCGAGGAAACCGAAGCCTGCCAGTCATCCGTCTCCACTGTCAATTCCCAACCGGCTGTCAGCAGCGGCAGGGCAGCGCAGGAGGTCAGCCGCGACCAGCCCGACAGTGACATGTCGGTCATCGTGACGCTTCTGTGCGAAAGACCCGACGGCGCTTCGGTTTCACCCTGGAAGGAACTCTACGTTTTCGTTGACAGCCTTTTCCAGACCAGGTCGAACCTTCCCGCCATGTTCAATATCGATCCGCTTGGATACACCGTGGAACAGGACGGGATACCCAGGGTCTATCTCGGGGTCGACGATCCCGGAGTTGTTCCCCTTACGGTGAAAGTGATACTCCACTGACCCCTGCAGCGCGTTCCGGCCCTTTTCCATTGCCCCGATTCCATGTTCCTGTTACATTCCGCTGAGCGGGGGGATGAATCAAGGAAGGACGGCTCATGATATTCTGCCTCATCATGCTTTCCGCCATGCCGGTAGAGAACCTGCCGTCGATTGGCGTGATTCCCCTTTTCGCCTCAGGGCAGTACGACGTCGATGCAATCGTGGCCAGGGCGGGAGAGCTTTACGAAGCGGCCGGGAGGTTCCGCGTCATCGACCTTTCGCAGCAGGAAGGGTTCTCGGGAACCCCCGAAACCCTGGCTTACAGGCTTCGGGAAATGGCAGCAGCTTCAGGTGTGGACGCCTTCATGGTGCTCGATGTTGGCGCCCCGGGCTACGATACGGGCTTCATGCCCGATGCGGATTCAATTGTAACCACGCGAAGCACCGCCGTCGAGGTTTCGGCACGGTTCTACACGTCCGAAGCCACATTGATGGGCACGATGAGAGAGGTCGTCAGGGGCGAGGGCTATGCCGCCTCCCTGCAGGTCCTGGCCCTTCGGGGGATTGAGACCATAGTGGCGAGAAGCCTTCTTGAGATGTTCGCGCTCGAACTCACGTTCACCGTTGAAGGCGGTCCCCTGTACAGCCTACCCGCAGGAACCGACTCCGGGATCCGCCGTGGAATGGTTTTCTCGCTTGTGGCCAGATCGGAAGGCATCCCCCAGTCCAGGGCCGAGTACGAAGGCCTTCACAGCCGGGGCATCCTTCAGATATCCGAGGCCACCCCCTCCTCCAGCGCTGGTCGACTGCTTACCGGCTCACTGGTTGATGGCTCTATGGTAACCGCCATCGAGAGTTCCGCGCCTGCCAACGTCTTTCTGCAGTATAGCGCCATACCGGTCGACATCGTTCCGGGAGAAGGTCTTACGGGCGATGACGCCAAGGATGGCAGGCTCATGAATCAGGTCGAGCTCGGGGGCTGGACTTCCCGCTGGGGTTTTGCCTTCGGCGGCAGCCTGGTGAGCGGGGTGCTTCCCAGGATGAGCACCATCGGCGTCAGGGGGAGCGTCGGCATGAAGATCCCTCTCTCCTCACCGGCGCTTGCCCTCCGTCTGGAGACCGGCCTGGAAACCGATTTCCTGATCCAGGACACAAGGGCCGACACCGTTTCGGCTTCGGCGAACACGGTGATCTTCTCAGCAAGCCTGGCTGCAGGCCTCGAGTGGCTCTTCAGCAATCATGTGGGTGTTCAGGGCGCGGTTGCCGCCTGTTTCTCCTCGGGCGCTGACAGCTGGGCGGTGCAGGACTGGCGGGGTTACAACCGCGACGCCCTTCCCGGCGAGTTGTATTACACCGAGGTCAATCCCGGAGTGGTCAGCGGCAGGCTGGGTCTGTTCTATATGATCTTCTGAAGGCTTGTCAGCACTTGTCCTGGTTGCTGCTCAGGTCTTTCTGTTTCCAGGGGCCCTGAGCCATCTCCTGTTCCCAGATGACCTCGAGCAGCGACCAGACCGTCACGGCGAACGCAAGACCCGCGCTGGTGCCGCTGAAGGGTGTTCCGTACACGGCCCCCAGGACCACGGCGCCTCCCGCAAGCATTCCCAGCACGATCAGGAGAATCGTGGTGGCAAGCGAGACCGCTCCCCAGCGGCAGATCACCCGTGTTCTTGCCTGGTGGAGCCCCCATACCCATGCGATGTACGCCACGCCACCGGTTACGGCCATGGGCACTCCGGGAATGATGAAGGCGATGAGCAGCCATGTGGCGAAGAAGCACATGAACACCTGCAGGGCCCTCCTGCTGGAGTGGGAGTACCAGTCGGCCTGTTCAGGTATCTCGCCAAGGGCCGTCCAGAGAAGGGCTCCGCACATCATCCCCAGAAAAAGCTGCAGATCGTTGTCGGGCAGGAAGCTGAATACAACCGTACCCGCCACGCCCAGGGCGCCCAGAATGACAAGGAATGTGATGGGCGTACGGGGGTTGCGGGACTGGCTGAATGAGTAGTAGCGTGCCCCGGCGAACTGGATGACAAGGAAACTGGCCGCAGCCGCGCCCGACCAGAAAAGCGCAGTGAGGGAGCTGGTCTGTTCAGCTGCTGTGGTCGCCAGAAGAAGCAGGGTTTGAAGCATGGGAACCTCCGGGATCGTGTGCGAGCTAAACCTACGAAAAGGATGGGCTCCCTGTCCAGACTTGCGGACAAAGTGCTTTGGTGATACACTATGAGCATGTTCAAGGCTACATTGTACGCAGTTGCTCTGGCGATGACCCTTCTGTCCGCGTGCGGCCAGGGTGCCGACCCGGCGTCGGATCAATACCCAGGCGACAGGTCTTACACTCTTGAAGTCAACGGAAACACTGTCAGCGTGCCTGTTCCCGGCAGCGCAGGCGCTCACGCGCCAGGTGATTTCATTGTCGAGGTCCGAAGGGACATCGCAATTCCGGTCGAATCGCCCGCCGTTCATTCCGGTGACTCCCTGGTCTGGTCAAGGCATTTCCCGCTGGGCGGGGGTTCGGTTCTGGTCCTCACCGGTGTGGCGGGTGACGTGAGCCGTATTCCGACACTAATCTCGATGCTCGAGCAGAGCACCCTGGAAAGATGGAACGGCATTCGATCCGTTTACCTCTCAGACCTGTCCGAAGACTCCCTCGACATGCTCCGAAACGACACCCCCAGAGAGGCTCCGCTTTTTTTGAACCATCAGGTCTCAATAATCTTTCATCCTTCCGTATCCGAGTCATCACTGGTTGTTGTGGACTCGCTCTCCTTCACGGGCAGAACAGCCGTTCTGCTCGAGGTCAATCCCGGCGTTAACGGTTACCTCAAGGGGATCACGGGCACCGTTCTCCAACAGTCCCCCGACAGCTGGCAGTGCAACCCCGACAGCTCCGGAACAGGCTTCTTCAAAGCGGTCTTCACGGCAACCTTTCCCCGGAACTGGTACATCAACGATCCTGTGAGCCTTGAGCTGCTGGGCCGCAGTCGAATGAACTCAGCCCTGCTGGGAGGAAGGTACGTTCCCGTGGGAGAGCATCCCAACAGGTACGGGATAAGCGTCTCCGTGCCCGAGGGAATGCGGGTTTACACTCCGATCACAACTGTTTCAACAGGGCATGGGGGAACCGAGGCCTTCTTCTCAACGGGCAGCGACCTTGTGAGGGGTGTCGTCCCCGTCTTCATGGGCGATTTTGAATCGTCGACCCTTTCGGACGGCAGAAGCAGGCTTATGGTGCAGACCGGTCTCGACTCGGTGGAGACCGCCGCCGATTCCCTCTGGGCGGACAACCTCGGTTCACTTCTGCAGTCCATGCTCGGTTTTCCGGGAAACACCTTTTCCATAATCGTGGCCGATGGCGCCAGCGAGAGCTTCATGGTTCCGTACCACGGCTGTCTGGTGGTCTCTCCCGGGGTTCTCACAACCCTGTCCGGCGTGTTTTCCTGGGGCGACAGCCTCGCGGCGGGATCACCGGCCACCGGGGCCGGTGTCGTGGCCGCGGGAGCCGAGTGTTTCACCCTTCAGTCCATTTTTATCGACCCCGTCCTGTCCGAGGCCATACAAACCTGGATGCCTCTGAGGTTCCTGGATCACATGAGCACCGATGAAGACCTCTTCAGGATGCGCAGGGCATACAGGAACTACTACCTGTATCAGACATGCGTCACGGGCGGAACCGAGCCAGCCCTGGCCGACCCCGGCCTCGCTTCCAGCACTCTCCGAGACCCGGTCGTAAGGGGCAAGGGGCCTTGCGTACTCGAATATCTTTACTTCCAGGGGTGCCTCGACTACCTGCCGAACCTTCTCGACAACTTCCGGCACAGCGGCAGTTACTGGAACAAGATATGGGCCAACCTGGGGCTCTACGAGGGCGGCAGGCAGTACCGGCTTCTCAGGCAGTTCCTTTACCAGCCCGGCATTCCGCAGATACTGGTCGAGTGGTGGACCGAAGACGGGCTCATAAGGCTTTCGGCAACCCAGATGCAGCCATCGGCCGAGTTCAGCATAACGTACAGGACCTGCAAGCTCTTCCTCGAGGGCGGCCTGCAGCGACACGTCATCCTAAACCCGGGAGACGGCGGCGTTTTGTACGCGGTTCTCCCCCCCGAAGCATTCGA
The DNA here is from genome assembly GCA_046485185.1 of Candidatus Fermentibacteraceae bacterium. Classification (GTDB taxonomy): domain Bacteria; phylum Fermentibacterota; class Fermentibacteria; order Fermentibacterales; family JCC-6; genus UBA6080. Next base: position 11,592 of record JAWOHL010000056.1, on the reverse strand, counting down.
AGGCGTTCTTGCGATCGATCTGAACCCCGACGAGCTCGTTCCGGCAGATTTCGTTTACAGAAGGCGTGTTCTTTGACGGTGAACGATCCCTCGCGGGAAGCCGCCGGGCTTCGTGAGCTTCTGAGGCGCCACAGCCGTCTTTACTACACCGAAGACCGCTCCGAGATAACCGACGAGCAGTACGACTCACTGATGGAGAGGCTTGGAAACCTCGAGTCGCAGTACCCCTGGCTGAAAACACCCGATTCCCCGACCAACCGGGTGGGATCTGAACCCCGGACCGCGTTCGGCCCCGTTCTCCACGACCCTCCCATGCTGAGCCTCGACAACGTGTTCGACCGGACCGAGTTCCTGGCATTCCACAACCGTCTTGTACGCGAGCTCTCTGTGATCTCTCTGGATTACGCTGTCGAGCCGAAACTCGATGGTGTTTCCCTCAGCCTTCTTTATCAGGACGGCGTTCTCGTTCAGGCGGGAACGAGGGGCGACGGCGTGAACGGCGAGGACGTGACCGAGAATGTCAGGACCATAAGAAGCGTGCCCCTGGCGCTGCCGTCATCCGCTCCGCCCCGCGTGACAGTTCGGGGCGAGGTTTTCTTCATGCTTGACGATTTTGCCCTGCTCAACTCCCGCAGGGAGAAGCGGGGCGGGGCACCGTTCAAAAACCCCAGGAACGCCGCGAGCGGGTCTCTCCGTCAGCTGGACAGCCGGGTGACGGCGGACAGGCCGCTTTCCTTCTGCGGTTACGCCCTGGGCAAAAGCCCCCCCGGCGTGACCACCCAGCGCAAGCTTCTCGAAAGGCTTTCGGAATGGGGCTTTCACGTGAGGGAAGAGACGGTCTTCACAAGCGGCCCTGATGGGGTGTTCGAAGCATGTGCCCGGCTCGAAGGCATTCGGGACCGGTTGCCCATGGAGATAGACGGCGCTGTCATCAAGCTCGACTCCATTGATTTAAGGAGCTCCGCGGGTGAGCTGTCCAGGTCCCCCCGCTGGGCGGTGGCCTGGAAGTTCCATGCACGTGAGGTCGCGGCCTCCGTTCTCGGCATACGGGTGCAGGTCGGCAGGACCGGCAAGCTCACCCCCGTCGCCGAGCTTTCCCCCGTCTCCGTGGGGGGTGTTACCGTCACCAGCGCCACCCTCCACAACCTCGATGAAGTAAGACGGAAGGATGTGCGGGTGGGCGACCTGGTTTCTGTAAGAAGGGCGGGAGACGTAATACCCGAGATCACCTCCAGCCTCTCTTCGGGAAGCGGGGGCAGGGGCGCACCGTTCGAGATGCCGCCGAGCTGCCCGGTATGCGGCGGTCCCGTCATCAGGCCCGAGGGTGAGGCCGCTCATCGCTGCATCAACCCGGACTGTCCCGCCAGGCTCAGGGAGAGCATCAGGCACTGGGCATCACGGAAAGCCATGGACATCCAGGGGCTGGGTGATTCCCTTGCGGAGAGGCTCGTGGGCGAGGGTTACGTGAAGACGCTGGCCGACCTCTACGGCCTCACACCCGAGGTTCTGGCCTCGATGGAGCACATGGGGGAGAAGAGCGCGGGAAACCTCATTGAACAGCTGCAGCAGAGCAAAAGATTCGAGCTGTCCCGGTTCATTCACGGCCTTGGCATCCCCGGGGTGGGAGCGGTCACGGCCAGGGCGGTCGCCATGTGCTTTCGAAGCCTCGGCGCGCTCGAGGCTGGCACGTACGAAGAGCTGCTTTCGGTCGGGGGAATAGGCCCGGTTACGGCCGCTGCGGTCAGGGCCTTCTTTGACGACCCCGTAACGGCCCGGGTGATCCGGGGCCTGCGAAAGGCGGGGTTCGACCCGGTGGAGGATGCCGGACCCGCGGGCACCCGGCTTGCCGGGCAGATCATCGTTTTCACCGGGGGGCTCAGCATGCCCAGGGAAGAGGCTCAGGCCCTGGCTGTGGCCAAAGGCGCCAGAACCGCAGGTTCGGTCTCTTCACGGACCACTCTTGTCGTTGCCGGCCCGGGGGCGGGCTCGAAGCTCGAAAAGGCAACTGAACTGGGAATACCGGTGATAAGCGAGGACGAGTTCCTGAAACTCCTGAGATAGAAAAAAGGGCGCCGTGAGACCACGGCGCCCCCTGTCGTCAGGTCCCGTCAGCCGTTCCGGCCCATGAAGGCAGCCATGAACGAAGCCAGCGTTTCGACGCCTTCGATGGTCATGGCGTTGTAGGTGGAGGCGCGGCATCCGCCAACGCTCCTGTGCCCTTTCAGGCCTACCATGTCAAGTTTTTTGGCCTCGTCCACGAATCTGGTCTCGAGTTCCTCGGAGGGCAGAGTGAACGTGATGTTCATCAGACTGCGGTCTTTTGGGTTCTTCACATGGGGCTTGTAGAAACCGCCGCTCTTGTCGATGGCGTCGTAGACTATCGCCGCCTTGCGCTTGTTGAGCGTCTCGATGCCGGCCAGCCCGCCGTTCTCCATGATCCAGTCCATCACAAGGTCGACAACGAAGACAGGGAAGCAGGGAGGTGTATTGAAGAGACTTTCCTTCTCCACATGGACCTTGTACTTCATCATGGTGGGGATGTCGGTCCTGGCGCTGTCGAGCCAGCTCTTTTTAACGACCACGGCAGTGACCCCCGAGGGGCCGATGTTCTTCTGGGCGCCGGCGTAGATAAGGCTGAAACGGCTGTAGTCGAGCTCCCTGCTCAGAAAATCGCTTGACATGTCGCACACCATGGGAACCGTGCCGGTTTCAGGGAAGTTCCAGATCTGGGTGCCGTAGAGGGTGTTGTTGCTGGTGGTGTGGACGTAGGCAGCACCCGGCGTCAGTCTGATATCGGTGGGTATCCTGTCGAAGTTGGTGTCTTCGCTTGAGGCGGCCGTATTCACCGTTCCGAAAAGCCTGGCCTCTTTTATCGCACCGGCCGACCATCCGCCCGTGTTTATGTAGTCGGCGGTCTCGTTCTTGCCGAGGAAGTTGAAGGGAACCATGCAGAACTGCATGCTTGCCCCGCCTCCGAGGAACAGCACGTAGTAGTCGTCGGGCGAGAGGCCCATGAGGGAGAGCATCTTGGACTGGGCGTTCTTGAACATCGCCTCGAATGGCTTGGACCTGTGCGAGATCTCCATGATGGACATGCCCTGCCCGGCAAAGTCATCAAGACCCTTCTGCGCTTTCTGCACCACTTCCAGTGGAAGGGTCGCCGGCCCTGCGTAGAAGTTGTGTATGCGCTTTGACATAGAAAAGCCTCCAGCTTCCTTTGATGAGACACGGTAAAATGCACGGTGGAAGCATATCCAATGATGGATGCTCCGTGCAACCCTTGACTGTGTTTTTGCCCGCTCTTCTAATAGCGTGTCAGGAAACCTGTGGAGCCGGAGCCCCAAGGGTTCCGCAACGGATAGGAAAGAACATGATCGTGGCCATTCCCGTCCACTCACGGACCGGCAACACCCGTTCCGTAGCCGAGAGACTCACTCAGACACTCGAAAGTTCGGGGCACACCGTACGCATCATCGACGTGAAGGCAACCGACGGTTCAGTGCAGAAACCCGGTGACATGTCGTTCGACGGAGTAACAGACCTGAGCGGTTACGACGGCATCATCTTCGGTTCCCCCGTGCACGCCTTCTCGCTGGCGCCAGACATGGAGGCATTCATGAAAATGCTTCCGCCCCTGAAGGGTAAGACCGTGGCGTGTTTCGTCACACAGGCGTTCCCGTTTCCCTGGATGGGAGGGACCCGGGCCGTCGGGCAAATGGCGAAGCTCTGCAGGGCACGGGGAGCAACCGTGTCCGCGACCGGCGTGGTCAACTGGGGCCGCACCTGCAGGGAGCAGCTTATCAGGCGCGCCGTGGAGAGGATCACATCTTTTTTCGGGTGACAAAGTGACCCGTAGGAAGGTAACGAAGAGCGACCCCGACCTGCCGTTCAGCGGTTTAGTTCTTAGCGCGCTGACCAGGGCGACAATGGATTCCACAGATTCGGGGGAAGGAATGATCCTCTGCGAAGACACGGATGACATGTTCCGCAAACCCGGCATCTGATGTACATGCCTTCATGAAAAAGCAGTATGAGAGATGAGTGAGAAAGCCTTCCGTTGAAGCCGGTCAGGACTTCACCGTTCTTGAGAACATCACTATTCCCAGGATAACGAAGATGGCATTGGACAGCCCGGCGCTCAAAACGGGCTCGAGGGCGCCCTTGTTGCCGAGGGTCTGCCCGAACCTGGTGAGCGAGAAGAAGATGAAGGCCAGCAGAATGGCGGCGGCAACGCTCGTTGACCGGCCGCTCCTGGAGCTCCGGGTGGCGAGTGGCGCGCCCACCAGAACCATGATAAGGCTGGAGAACGGGAAGAAGATGGTCATGTAGAACTCGACCAGGCTCTCCCTGGGGTTTCCGCCGGCAATACGTATCCTCTCGATCTGGCGGCTCAGTTCGAACAGGTTCATCTCCTGAGGGGTCTTGGCCCTGCTTCCCAGGTCTTCGGGAGTATCGGTTATCTCGTGGACCGCCAGGGTGTCATGGAAAGTGTACCCCATCTCGCCCTGGGGGCCGAAAACCCTCTCCTCGACCTCCTGTGCCGTCCACAGTGAGTCTGCCCACACCATCCTTGCCGCGTCGATCCTGCGGACCACGCGGGACTCGTTGTCGAACCACTCGAGCACTATCCCCGTTATCGTCTCCTGTCGTCCGTCGAAGAAGCCGATCTCCATTATGGCTCCCGAAAGTGACCGGTGGGCGAAAGAGTGCCTCATTCCGTAGTCTATGGGGTCTTTCCTGTCGATCTCGACCCTTTTCACAAGGGTCTGCCTGTAGTTGGCCTCGGCCACCACGAAGTCACCCACCACAAGCACGAACACGCTGATAAGGAAGCCCACGGCAAGAAGGGGGGCGAAAACCCGGGGAACGCTCACCCCCGAAGCCCTCAAAGCGGTGAGTTCGTTGTTCCGGGCCAGTGAGGTCACGAGGAACAGGCTGCAGAGAAGGACGGCCACAGGCATCACGAGAACGATGATGTAGGGCAGGCCGTACAGGTAGTACCTGAGGAAGGCTTCCCATCCCGGGCTCTTCTCCATCCAGCGGTTGATGTTGTCAAAGGCGTCGACCACCACGAAAAGCACAGTGAAGGCCGCGACGGCCATCAGTATCATCCTGACGAACCGGCCCGCTATGTACCTGTCCAGTATGCCCGCGTTCACTTTGGCTTCTTCCTTTTCAACCTGTCCCAAAGATCCCTGAAGTCGGGCAGCGAAATGGGATGCCCCTCCCTCAGGCTTCGAAAGATAAGGTACACGCCAAGGGTGCCCATGGCGATGTTGGGGGCCCACATGGCGACCCATGCAGGGGTCTGCCCCTTGTCAGCCAGGTTCTCACCCGTTATCAGGAAGAAGTAATAGACAAGGATGAAAAGAAGGCTCACGGCAAGGGATATCCCGGTGTTGGCCCTTCGCGACGAGAGCCCCAGAGGCACACCGAGAAGCACGAAGACCAGGCACGCGAACGGTATGGAGTACTTCTTCTGAATCTCGACCTCGAACCTGTTCTGCTCAAGCCTGAGGTAGCCGATGCGGTCTGCCGTCAGCGCAGCCGAGGTTCCGGCCCTCATCAGCCATTCCCTGGCGGCCCTGAGAAGTGAGAGAGAGTCTGCGTCCTGCGGGGTTTCGTACGGCCTTTCCCCGCGGACGACCCGGAGGAACGGTTCGTCGGCGACCATCCGCAGGCTGTCAACGAGCAATACTTCCAACCGGTAAAGGCTGTCGATCCTGAACTGCATCTGGCGGGTCGACATCTCCCTGTCGCCCCTGCTGTCGCGGTCACGCCGGACAAGGTCCTCGGACCTGGCCATGTCCAGCGTGTATGTCGTGAAGTCGCTGAACCTGTACCTGCCGTTCTGGTCGAGCTCGTGCATCTGACCGTTCGAAAGGGTCATCCTCAGATGGTTGGCCCCCATGGGTCTCATTATCCCCGTCATGGCGCTGATCGTCCTGAGGGGTTTTCCCGGGATGCTCTGGTGGATCACCACTCCCCGAAGCCTTCCCGTGAGGTCATCCTTGCTCTCCACCAGTATCCTGTAGTTGTCGATGTCCTCCACGAACATGCCCGAGACGATCCGGGCCGTGGGCCTCATGGTCCCAACGTCGAGAAGAAGGTTTTTCGCGTGGTGGTTCGCGTTGGGGAGAATTGAGTCGTTGAATACGACGAGAACCCCGCCCAGAAGCACTGCCACGGCGGAAAGCGGCAGCAGCAGCCGAAGCACGCCTATTCCGCATGCCTTCATGGCCGTTACCTCCATGTCGCCGGACAGCCTGCCTATGGCGATCAGTATCCCGGAGAGCACAGCCATGGGGACCACCACCGCCACCATGGATGGCAGCAGGAGGACGAAGATCTCGCCAACTATGACAAGGGGAACACCCTTGCTCACTATCATGTCCAGAAGGTCAAGCAGCTTGTCGAGAAGCATGACAAAGGTGAACACCCCGATGGAGATGAGAAACGGGGCGATGAACTCGGCTATGACGTACCTGTGAAGTATTTTCATGGCGTGCCAATATAGTCCAGCCCAGCACCTGCCCGTGACCCCGCTTGCATGAACGGGGTTTTCAGGGAATGTTATACAGTCCGTTCAGCACAGATTCTGGAACATGCCCATTGGGCGGGAGTACAGTTTTCTACACGTATGAAGTATTCATCCCTGCTTCTTCTCCTGCTCTCCGTGTCGGCACTTGGCGCCGGGATCGCTCTTCCCTGGCTGCCCGCCGGCCCCCCCAACACGTTCTACCAGGATTCGATCCCGTCCCTTGTCTCCCTTCCCAATGCCAGGGTGATGGTAAGACCGGCCCTCTCCGGAACCGGTCTCGCATACAGGCTCTACTACATGGGCCGCCCGGTATCTTCCTCCAGGGTCTGGCTTCTTCCTGACTCCAAGGCGCGCATAACCGAGTGGTCGATCTGGAAGCGGTGGCTTCTCACCAACAGCACAAACGCCGTGAGGTCGTCGCACGAGTCGGGAAGGCTGGTGCCCACCATATACCTTCCCTTCGCCATGCCTCCGGGCATCGCGGGCGTGATAGGCGAGGGCGGCCAGCTCGACATCACCGGCCACCAGAAGATCACCATCTCCGGCATCAGCCACATTCGGCCGAACATGGTCAGCACCGAGGGGGTGACCCCCTCCTACTTCCCCGACCTGAAGATGGAGCAGGAACTCGTCATCAACCTCGATGGGACCATCGGCGAGAAGATCAACGTCCAGGTCGACCACGACACACGCAGGACCCTCGAACCCGACTACAACGTGAGGCTCAGGTACACGGGCTTCGATGACGAGGTAATCCGGTCCATCGAGATGGGGGATGTGAACCTGTCCATCACCGGCCCCGAGTTCGTAAGCTACAGCATTCCGGGCCAGGGGCTGTTCGGCGCCAAGGTCGAAGCCCAGGTGGGTCCGCTGGAGATAACGACAATAGCCAGCAAGCAGGCCAGTTCAACCGAATCGGCCGACTTCGTGGGTCAGGCCACGATGGTCAACGATTCAATTCTGGACATCCGCCCCGCCAACAACTACTTCTTCGGAGTGGTGCCCGATACCGTCCAGGCGCCGGTACTCGCATCTCTCCGGGTGTTCCGCGACGACGGCTCCCAGAACCCGCTGTTCCTTCAGGGTAACGCCAGCGTGCCCACTCCGGGAGGGGGCACCCTGACGGTTCCCGGCTACTGGGAGGAGCTGCAGGCCGGCCTCGACCTCGATTACGTCCTTCTGGAGGACGCCGCAACGATAAGGTTCATCAGTCCCGTGAGTAACAACCACATGATAGCCGTGTGGGCTGTCACCGCCTCCGGTGATACCCTGGGAACCCTCGCGGAGGGCGCAGTGAACCTTTTCCTGATCAAGAACGAAAACCCCACCACCAGCGACCCCACGTGGCAGTACATGTTCAGGAACCGCTACTATCTGGGCGCCAACAACATCGTCCGCGAGAGCTTCAACTGCGACATATTCCTCGACATACCGGGGCAGGAACCCACTTCCAGCCAGGACGGCGTTCCCTTCCTTGCGCTTCTCGGGCTGGACACCAACGCCGACGGATCGATGGTGGACGAAACCGCCACCATGGACTGGGACAACGGCTTCATAGTCTTTCCCGACAACAGGCCCTTCACCAGCGACGTTCTGGACGTCAAGAACCCCGAGGTGTACACCGAGAAGAATCCTCCCACCAACCTCAGCAAGTACTACATGCGTGTCAGCTTCAGGGCAGCGAGCACCACCTATTCGCTGGGCAGGATGGGGCTGGTTCCCGGAAGCGAAAGGGTCACGCTCACCGTGGCGGGGCAGTCCCGTGAACTGGTGCGGGATACCGACTACACTATCATCTACGAGATCGGTCTTTTATCCCTGATGGGGGAGGCGGCCGAGCTTGCCCAGGACCCCGCCAACACGCTCAGGGTAACCTTCGAATACCTCCCGTTCTTTGCCCAGATGTCCAAGACCCTTTTCGGGACCCGGATGGAGTATCAGATGGGAAGGCTTTCGTGGGTGGGTGCAACCGTGATGTACGAAAGCGCAACCAATCCGGAGGACAGACCCTCGCCTGGTGAGGAAGCCTACAACACACTGGTGATGGACCTCGACGCACGTTACGAGGTGAGACCCGAGTTCCTCACCGACGCTGTGAACGCTCTTCCACTGGTTCGCACCGAGGCAGAAAGCAGCATCCTGGTATCGGGCGAGGTGGCCATGAGCATGCCCGGGGGCGGGAGGGTTGCCTACATCGATGACATGGAGGGCAGCCAGTCCGTCTTCCCACTGGGGCAGTCCAGGGAGGCGTGGTCGTTCGCGTCCCTGCCCGTAACCGGCGGTGAAACTCTGGCTGGAAGGATGCGCTGGTGGTCGTGGCCCAACCGCTGGCACGTGGGAGACATCGTGCCCGGGCTCACGGGAACCAACGCGTCCGAAGAAGCCAATGTCATGCAGCTTTACTTCCAGCCCGAGGGCGGCACCGAGTCCTGGGGCGGTGTCATGCGGTGCATCGACAGGTACGGTGTCGACTTCTCAACCCGTACCCACATCTCGCTTTACGTAAGGGCCACAGACTCGGCCCAGCAGGCATCGCTCTACATCGATCTGGGAGAGCGGATGAGCGAAGACTCGTACTGGCCCGAACGGGTCGGAAGCGAAACGGTCATGCGTGCCAACGGCCTGCTCGACACCGAAGACAAGAACGGCGACGGCATACTCTCGAACGATGAGAACACCGGATACGACGGCCTCATGAGCCCCGACGAACCGGGCTATTCTTCGGAGAACCCCGATCCGAACCAGGACGATTACGAACTCGAGTACGGTTCAGGCGTTCCCCGGGAAGACTGGTTCAAGAAGATCAACGGCACCGAGGGCAACACCAAGCTCGACACCGAAGATCTCAACCGCAACGGCGTTCTGGACACGGCCGACACTTTCTTCAGGGTACGGATACCCCTCAACGACCCCGAGTACATCGTCCACGGCCCCAACCAGTACGGATGGATGCTCATCAGCGTTCCCCTCAACGACTCACTTCTCATAACGGTTCCCGACTTCGTGACCGGCGAACCCACCTGGAGCAAGATCGTCTTCGCCAGGGTATGGACGGAAGGCTTTTCACAGCCCGACACTCTCGAGGTGTACGAGATGGGCATCGTGGGTAACAGGTGGGAGAGAAGGAACATAGGGGCAACCGACTCGATCGTTCCCCCGGTACAGCCAGACGAGCAGTTCACCGTCTCAGTGGTGAACAACAGGGAAAACCAGGACTACATCGACGACCCCCCACCCGGTATCGATCCCGGTCGTGATGATTACGGCAATATCAAACTCGAGCAGTCGCTCAGCCTGGTCTGTGCCAACCTTCTTTCGGGGCATCAGGGCGTCGCCAGGCAGAACTTCTACTCGGGGGCCGACTACACGGCCTACCAGGACTACAGGATACTGATCCGGGGCAACACCTCCCAGGGGCTTGCTTTCTTCCAGATCGGCCGCGACAGCCTCAACTACTACGAGCTGGAGGTTCCCCTTCAGCAGGGGTGGCAGGTGCTGGACATACCCATTTCGGAACTGGTTGACCTGAAGACGCTCATGGAGCAGCAGGGGCTGGACTACATAAGGTCGGGCAACCTGGCGGTACGGGGAAGCCCCACCTTCGCCAATGTGCTCACCCTGGCACTGGGTATTCGCAACAACGCTACCACACCCCTTTCCGCCGAGGTCTGGATCAACGACATCACCCTGCGGAACCGTTACCAGGACAATGGTTACGCCCACAGGCTCACAGGTCAGGTCGATTTCGCCGACCTGCTGACATTAAAGGGTGACTACAGGATGGTGGACGCCGACTTCCACAGCCTGGGGACCAACACCGGCGCCGGCAAGACGACGACCCGCTACTCGGCCAACACGACGCTCAACCTCGACCGTTTCACCCCTCCAAGGTGGGGATGGTCACTGCCCGCAACCTACGCGTGGAGCCGCACCCTTTCCGAACCCCGCTTCCAGACCAACAGCGATGTCCGCATCGAGGGCGCGGATTCCTGGTTCCAGCGCACCGACAACAACACCTGGGACACTTCGGTGCAGTGGCGCCGGAACGCCCGGGCCGAAGGACTAGTGGGAAGGTACTTCCTCGACCCGTGGACCGTCAGGCACACAATGGGCAGACAGAGGGGTCTTTCCCCTTCTGGAACCGATTCGCTCTCGAGCGAGAGGTTCACGGTCGGGTACGACATTTCCCTGGGCAGGATGAGGCTTTTCCGTCTGCCAATACTGGAGGATTTCAGGATAAGGCCCACCCGTTTCGGGTTCGGCGTGAAGTTCGAAAGGGGAAGGGACGTCAGGTGGGATGTGGCCTCGGAAGACACCGTCCAGACCCGGAACAACACCCAGAGGGATTTGACGACAGACGGTTCAGTCGGCTTCAACTTCTGGAAGGGGAACTCACTGTCGTACTCCCTGGCTGTCGGGAGGGACATGTACTACCCGTGGAACCCCGACGGGAGTTCCGTGAACGTGGGCAGGGAGGTCTCACGGAACCAGAGCCTCTCCGCTGCGCAGGACATCAACCTCTGGAGCTACCTGATACCCAGGGTGAGCTTCGACTCCAACTACTCCATGGCCAGGCTCAGCCCCCATACACAGGGCGCCGACACCCTGGGGCTGCCCAATGTCGGGTTGTCCACGAACCTGCGTTACACTCTGAGGCTTGGTCTCGCCCACACCATGCGCAGGATTTCCAGGCTCAGGGACGAGCGGCTGGACGAGACGGCCTCTCCGGGGAGCCCGAGATGGATGCTCATGCAGCTCGAGAAGTGGGCTGACAACATAACCGACCCGACGCTTAACCTCTCCTTCACGAACGCCACTACCTACAAGTCCCTCGAAAGCCTTCCGCCCTGGCGTTACCAGTTCGGCATAGAAAACACCCTGGACAGCCTTTCGGGGGCGTGGGCGTGGCGGTGAGACCTACCAGGAAGGCATCGAAGTACTCCAGCACCTGCCGCCACACGTTGTAGATGGAGCGGTGGCACTCGTCCACGATGACGAAGTCGAAAAACTCGGGCGGGATGCCGGCATTGTACACCACATCCGGCGGCTCG
>JAWOHL010000042.1:0-10537 GCA_046485185.1 Candidatus Fermentibacteraceae bacterium | reverse complement strand
TCACGAGCGCCCGGGAACATGCGAGGAAGATGTACGAGTCGGCGTCTGAGAAGGCGGGGATTAAACCGTTGCCCGTTCCGCCCCATGCGATCTTCACTCCGGCGGCTTCACTGAAGGACATGATCGAACAGGGAAGGTCCATAGGCATCCCGGCCCGCAGGCAAAAGTACGGTGATGACTCAACCGGCCTTCAGGAGCTTCTCACCTACGGATTAAAGGGCGCCGCAGCGTACATGGACCACGCAAACATTCTATGCATGACAGACGACGGGGTCATAGCCTTCTTCCACAAGGCCCTCGAGGCGCTGGCCCGGGAGGAGGATGATCTGACCATCCTCACCGGGCTGTGCCTCGAATGCGGCAGGGCCAACCTCGGGGCCATGAAGCTGCTCGATGAGGCCAACACCGGAACCTTCGGCCATCCCGAACCCACCAGGGTCCGCATCACCCCCCTCGCCGGAAAGGCCATACTGGTCTCGGGCCATGACCTCAGGGACCTTGAGATGATCCTCACACAGACCGAGGGGCTGGGGATAAACGTCTACACCCACGGCGAGATGCTTCCGTGCAACGCCTACCCAGGCCTGAAGAAGTACCCACATCTGGCGGGGAACTACGGCGGCGCCTGGCAGGACCAGCAGAAGGAGTTCGACAGCTTTCCCGGTGCCATACTGATGACAACCAACTGTATCCAGAAGCCCCGAGACACATACATCGACAGGATATTCACGACCGGGCTCGTGGCATTCCCCGGCGTGACCCACATCGGTGACAAGAATTTCAAACCGGTAATCGATGTTGCACTCACCGCCCACGGCTTCGCGGAGACCGAACCCGAAAAATTCATCACCGTGGGCTTCGGCAGGAACGCCGTGATGTCGGTTGCCGGAACTGTGATAGAAGCCGTGAAGTCCGGCGCCATCCGCCACTTCTTCCTCGTGGGGGGTTGCGACGGCGCGAAGAGCGGCAGGAACTACTACACCGACTTCGCGAAAGCCGTGCCGGACGACTGCGTCATCCTCACCCTGGCGTGCGGCAAGTACCGCTTCAACAAACTCGAGTTCGGTGAGATCGGCGGCATTCCCAGGCTTCTCGACATGGGGCAGTGCAACGACGCCTACTCGGCCATCGTTGTGGCATCGGCCCTGGCGGAAGCCTTCGGTGTGGGCGTGAACGACCTTCCCCTCAGCATGATACTCTCCTGGTACGAACAGAAGGCGGTGGCGATCCTTCTCACCCTTCTGCACCTGGGAATAACGAACATCAAGCTGGGTCCGAGCCTTCCCGCCTGCCTCACACCGGCCACGCTCGGCGTTCTTGTGAACACTTTCGGCATCGCCCCGGTGACCACACCGGAGCAGGATCTGAAGAGCATTCTGGGATGAACTGTCCAGGCGGAGTCCGACCGGGGCTCCGCCTCCGCTCCTTTTCCGTATAATCCGTTTGTTGCAGAGGGGGAGGATGCAGGACAACCTGAAGGTTCTTTTCGTTGACGCAGCCACAGGCTTCTACCGCATGAGGCGGTACAAGGTCGGCGAGTACTTCGGCCCCGTCGATCTGGGCCTGCACATCTCCGACAACCACAACAGCCTAAACTTCGGGACCGGCCTGCTGGCGGGTTCAATCCTTCCGGGGAGCAATCGGCTTGTCTTCACCGGCTTTTCCCCTTGCTGGCGGGGCTTCTACGTTTCCAGCATGGGAGGAGCGGGGCTGGTGTTCGACAACCTTGGGCTGAACATGGTCAGCATAGTCGGCCGGGCACCGTATCCGAGCGTTCTCTACCTCAACCGTGATCACGGCGAGGAGATCCAGGTGGAACTTCTGCCGGTGGATGCCCGGGAGGTATGGAACTCGGGTCGTCTGGGAACACATGCGCTGCTGGACTGGGTTCACGCGAATCTGAGCGGCCGTTACTCCAATGACCCCCGGATACTTGCCACGGGTCCCGCCTCCCGGTTCACCGACTTCGGAGCCATCTGTTCTGTCCCGTTCCTGAAGGGAAAGCCTTCCGATGTGGAGACATGGTCCGGCCGTGGGGGCCTGGGCTCAAAAATGGTTCAGGACCATGGGGTGGTGGCTGTGATTTACGGAGGCACGGTTGTGGATGTGGACTTCCGGGACCGGACGGTGGCGGATGAGTGGTTCGAGGAGAGATACCGGAAAAAACTGGCGGTGATGGATCTGGAGACAACCACGAAGTACAGGTACGACCCGGGTCTGGAAACGGGCGGTACCTTCGGCGTAAACTACTCCGGACTGGGCGGAAGGATGATGGCCTTCAACTACCGTACCATGGAGTGGACCGAAGCCCGGCGGCAAAAATTGCACCGTGAGTTCATTCTGAACCATTACCTGAAGCAGTTCAACGAGGAGACCATCGAAGGCCGGCAGCAGTTCACCTGCGGAGAGCCCTGCGCCGCTGTGTGCAAGAAGATGAACGGCCGGTTCAAGAAGGACTACGAACCTTACCAGGCGCTGGGGCCCCTTTGCGGCGTCTTCGATCAGCGCGGCGCTGAGTTGATCTGCAGCTGCTGCGATTCACTTGGGTTCGACGCGATCTCGGCGGGCGGGGTGGTCTCCTGGCTGATGGACCTGATGGATCAGGGGCGGCTGACCCCTGAGGAGTTGGGCGTAACGGAGAAACCACGCTGGAACATGGACACCTTTGACCTGGTGGGCGATTCGATGAGAAACGCCCGGCTGGGTGTGGAGCTTCTTGAAAGCATTATTGAGAGCCGTGGCATTCTGGACCTGTCAGAGGGGGCGAGGAAGTGGGCGAGACGGATCCACAAGGCAAAGGGTGACGATATCCTTGACAGGTTTGTTGCTTTGTCCTTTGGAAGGAAAGGCTGGATGGTGCCCAACCAGTACTGGACACCCGGCGTAATGGCCCCGATGGCCATCGCCGGGAAGTACTACATGCTCTATGGCTACGAATTCCTTCCACCCAGGGAGCTGGGACGGGCATGCGCGGACCGGCTGAAGAAGGAGCTGATCTGCGACAATCTGGGGATCTGCCGTTTTCACAGGAGATGGGCTGAGGACATGGGTCCCCGAGTGATCGAACACCTCTACAAGGCCGGAGAGGCTTTCCTGCGAAACATCTCCGTCACCGCCAGCCGTATAAACAGCCGGAACGCATCGGTTTTCTGGGAGAGCCAGCGGAACTTCGAGTTCATTCTGTCCTGCATGAAAAGGCAACTGGAGGTAGAGGGTGACCAGCATCCTGAACTGCCGCTCTGGGTCCGGCGCTTCCAGGATGACCCTGGAGAGGCTGGGCTTGCGTACTGGTTCGAGATGCTCAAGGGCATCCACGAAAGCCTGAGGGATTTCCGGTAGCCCCGCGGACCGGCCAACCTCTACATGATCAGACCGTATATGGCCTTGTAATCCCTCTGAGCGCTGAAGAGGATCGGAATGTCGGTGAACCCGGACAGTTCCCGAAGCGCCAGGGGAGAGCTTGAGCAGACCCCGCTGATGGCGGCCGGCACGAGCCCGAACCTCTCCTTCAGTACCCTGACCCCCCCGATGGCGCCGAAGGCGTCCTGCGCGCAGAACACCACCTTGTGTATCCTGCTCAGCACCAGAGGGTTCTGAAGAAGCATCGCGGTTTCCCTCTGAAGGATGCCGTCGGCGAACTCGACTACAAGGTAGTTGGCCGGGTTGTTGCCGTACTTGAGGTCGATGGT
This sequence comes from Candidatus Fermentibacteraceae bacterium, assembly GCA_046485185.1. Classification (GTDB taxonomy): domain Bacteria; phylum Fermentibacterota; class Fermentibacteria; order Fermentibacterales; family JCC-6; genus UBA6080. The sequence goes on along the minus strand of JAWOHL010000042.1, from coordinate 6,848 downwards.
GGTGAAGATGTTCATCAGCTCAGGTTCGGAGAGCATGTACGTGGTCGGGTGCCCTAGGTATGTAAAGTCGGCCACATGGTCGGCGCCGTTGTCCTGCATGAGCAGTATGTCCTTGTGACAGGCGGTTCCCGTCACTTTTGCTGCTCTGACCTTTTTATCAACAGATGTGAGTGCGTAACAGCAGGCTGCCGCTGCGTGGCTTTTCCCGCTGTTCATGCTTGTGCCGACGCACAGGATCAGCTTTGCCCTGCGTCCGCCCTCCCTCATGGTCCTTCGGGGCGTGAGGAGATTTCCCCGGCGCGTGTTCAGTATCTCTCCGTTCGAATCGCAAACGTAACCCTGAAGCCTGACCCGTGTGGGGTCGCCGATCCTGTCGTTCCTGTGTACGGCGTTTCCGACAATGCCGCTCTGGGCGATCAGGTCGACCTCATCCTGCCACTGATCGGGAACAAGCGCTTCGTAGTAGTCCGGAGCGTAGCGGTTTCCAAAGACGAATATCGCGTGGGTCCTGTCATTCAGGGCGTGAAGCCTGCTGGACACGCTTTCGAGAAGCCTGTGCTGGCCAAGGCTGTTGACCTCGCCGAACACCAGATCACCGACCTCCGGAGCCTTCTCGAACCTGTGGTAACTGCGGATTCGCGCGTGGGGAATGGTGAACGCCGCGCTGGGAATGATGCACTTCTGACGGATTCGGTGCATTGCAGCCTCCCGGGCTATGATGGCGGGGTTTTCCGCCTGACGGGGCGATTATACGAAAACCCGCGGATTCGTCATGGAGCGCTCCGAACTTGACGATTCAAAAAGGGGCACTATTTTCGTCCGGCTCGTTCAACAGGGAGGTACTTACATGATTTTCGGAGGCCGTAGCCTTTCCTAGGGCTGTTCAGCCCCTTTCCCTCCATATCGGTTGTACCCTTTCCCCCATGACCTTGTTCGAACGGAGTTTATCCCATGCCCCCCTATCTTGAAGAGTTCGAGGACGAAGACCCCCAGGCGCGAACCGGGTCCCTGGCACTTCTTCGTAAATTCGCACCCCTCATACTCCCCCACTGGCCCCAGTTCACCCTGTCGGTGCTGCTGCTTCTTCTGGCGATCGCCGGGGAGCTTGCCGGTCCGCTGATCCTCAGGCTGGTGATAGATGAAGCCGTGCCCTCCCGGGATACCGGCGCCATCGTCCGCTATTCCCTGATTTTCGCGGGCATCTTCGGAGCAACAATGGGGTTCGCCTACCTTCAGGTGATCCTTGCGGCAAAGATAGGGCTTTCCGTGGTGAGGGACCTGAAAAGACAGCTCTTCGACCACGTTCTGACGCTGTCCATGGCGTACTTCAACAAGAATCCGTCGGGAAGGCTCATGGCCAGGGTGGAGAGCGACGCGGAACGCGTCCGGATGCTCTTCAGCGAAACCAGCATGGCACTGTTGCGCAACGCCGCAATGGTCATGGGCACCGTGGTGGTCATGCTGCTTGCCGACCCTGCAATAACCTTCAAGGTGATGCTGATCGTGCTTCCCGCCGCCATTCTGTCAATCCCCGTACTCAAAAAGATGAGGGTTCTGTGGGGAGACCTGCGCAAGTCCTACGCCTCGATCTCGGGCTCTGTGGCGGAGTTCGTCCGGGCGGTTCCCGTGATGCAGGTTTTCGGCACCACCGGGTACGCCCGGACCAGGATCCACCGTCTGGGAATGCTCTTCGTCAAAAGGGAGATCAGGGCCACCATCTGGGACTACGGGTTCTGGAGCTTCCTGGGAGCCCTCGAGATAGCGGCTGTCGCCGTAATCCTCACGGCGGGACGGCCGGGTGTGGTTGCCGGCACCGTCACCGTGGGTACTGTTGTGCTTTTCGTCGAGTACACCCGAAGGCTCTTCGGACCCCTTGTGATGTTCGGCGAAACACTTAACCAGATGCAGCGGGCACTCGCCTCGGGCGACAGGCTCATGGAGCTTATCCGCACCGAAACCCTCACGCCTGACGGACACCTGGGCCCCGAGCTTCTGGAAAAGAACTGGAAGGAGATTCGTTTCGAAGATGTCTGGTTCAGCTATTCCGGCGAGGACTGGGTTATCCGCGGGCTCACCTTCTCCATCCGGAGGGGGGAGACAGTGGCCCTGGTGGGGGACTCGGGAGGCGGCAAAAGCACACTGGTGGCTCTGCTTCTGCGCTTCTACCACCCGGTGCGGGGCAGGATCACGATAGACGGGACCGACATCAGGGAGTTCACCCTTGACGCATGGAGGAGCCGGATCGGGCTGGTCCTGCAGGAGGTCAACCTCTTCTCCGGCACACTTTCCGGGAACCTGACCGTGTTCGATCCTGCCGTGGGCAGGGCCGAACAGGAGGAGGCACTTGTACAGATCGAAGCCCATGAACTTCTTGAGCGGATACCGGGAGGACTGGACGGCGAGATAAGCGAGGGCGGAGTGAACCTGTCCATGGGTCAGCGCCAGCTCGTGAACATCGCCAGGGCCGTTCTGAGAAAACCTGACATTCTGGTCCTTGACGAAGCCACATCATCGGTTGACCCCGGCACGGAAAAAAAACTTCAAAGGGCCACCGACCTTGCCCTATCCGGCCGGACGGCCCTTGTAGTTGCCCACAGGCTCTCCACGATAATCCACGCTGACCGTATCCTCGTTGTCAGGGGCGGCCATCTCGTTGAACAGGGAACCCATGCTGAACTCATGAGCCAGGACGGGGTCTACGCATCACTCTTCACCCTGCAGTTCGGAGGTGAGGAGAGTGCGTGAGAGAATACAGGTGTGGCGAGACAACTGCGGGTGGATTTTCCGTTACTGGAAGCCCGTTCGGAAGTACCTTGTGCTGCTGTTCTTCTTCACGTTGCTTTCCAGCGCGGTCGCCCTGGGCTTTCCCCTGGTCTTCCGCTACCTGCTGGACAACGTGGAGGTCGTTCTTGGAACCCCGCAAAGCTCGCAGTTCACAAAGATCATCCTGGTTCTTGCGGGTCTTGCGGTGGCCAGGCTGCTTGCAGGCTTCTACCCCGGCGCCAGGGGGATAATCAACAGCGTCATAGGGCTCGGGGTGCGGGACGATGTGTTCAGGTCCATAATGCGCAAGGACTGGAGGTTCTTCAACGCCTTCAGACCGGGCGACCTGACCACGAGGCTCACCGAGGACATAACGGAGTACCCCCGGATAGCGTGGTTCGCGTGCAGCGCTTTCTTCCGGGCCCTCGAATCGGCATCGAGGCTCCTTTTCTGCCTCGGGGTGATGATCTTCATGAGCTGGAAGCTCTCCGTACTGGCCCTGGCGCCGCTTCCGGTGATGCTTTTCATCTTTTACACGGTTGAGCACCGGATCGGCAAAAGGGTGGAGGAGAGCCGCAAAGCCACCAGCCACACAAACGATCTTCTGGACAGCACCTTTGACGGGATAGCCATAGTCAAGGCCTATCGTGCCGAAAAGCCGCTGGCGGCCAGGCTTCACAGGCTTTTGAACCAGAGGTTCGAGATAGACCTGTCCCTCACGAAGCTGGAGATGATCATTCACGGCGTCTACAGCCTGATCGGGCAGGTTGGCAAGGTCACGGTCATGCTGGCGGGAGGGCTTATGGTGATCCGCGGCAGCATAGGCCTGGGCGACTTCTACGCCTTCTACGTCTACCTCGACATGCTGCTGGCGCCCATGATGGACATTCCCAACCTCTTCGTCGCAAGCCGTCAGGCCTTTGTTTCGGTGGAGCGGGAGAGGGAGATCCAGGACTTTCCCGAGAAAGCGGACCACCTTCATGCGCAGAAGCTCGAGAAGGTCTCAGAGATCACCATGACCGACGCCGGTTTCAGCTACGAAGGCTGCGGAGGCGTTTCCGGGGTCACCCTGACAGCAAAGGCTCCGGCCGTCATCGCTGTGGTGGGAGAGGTTGGGGCGGGCAAAAGCACCCTTCTGAAGATGCTGGCGGGACTGCTCCCCGTTACTTCCGGGGAGGTTCTCGTGAACGGAATCCCCAGGGAGGATGTGGACCTGAGGGACACCATCGGCTTCGTTCCGCAGGAGTCCCTGCTTCTGGGTGAGAGCGTGACCGACAACGTCAGGTTCGGCAGGGAAAGGTTGCGGGACATTGACCTGGAGCAGGCTCTCGCCGATGCCGGGGTCAGGCCCGATGAGTTCGAGGGCGACAAGATGCTTGGGCAAAGGGGAACCGGCGCCAGCGGCGGACAGCGCCAGAGGGTTGCCATTGCCCGTGCCCTGGCGGGAAACCCTTCCCTTCTCCTTCTGGATGACTGCACGGCCGCACTCGATGCCGGGAAGGAAGCTGAGTTCTGGAGCCGGTTCAGGGAGGGTGACCACGGGGTACTGGCGTTCGTGGTAACCCACAGGGAGGCTACTGTCAGGCAGAGCGATACGGTTATCTTTATACACAGGGGAAAGCATGTCGCAACAGGAACCCACAGGGACCTCCTGGCGGGGAACCGGGAATACGCCGGAGTGATCCGGGGCATGGAAATACTTAGCGCTGAAGGGATTGACCATGAGTACCCATGATTCTCGACGTGAGGAGCTGTTCCAGGATTTCATCCGGGACACTGCCGAAAGGGCCCGCTTCGCTGAAACGCTCACCGGTGAGTTGAAGAGGGGAATGACCCTCGAAAAGCTGCGGGAGGTCAACGGGTACTGGTACGCTCCCCTGGGGCCCGAGGCGTACGAAGGTGATTTTTCGAACCCCGACTTCGCCGCGCAGGCCTTCGGCCTGTCGGAGGGCCAGCACCTGTCAGCCTTCCGATACGACGCGTTCGGCCTTCTTTCGGCATCGGTAAACCATGAAACCGGGGTTATCGCGCGTTTTCTGGAAACCCTCGACAAGCTTTCGAAAGTCGGTCCCGCCGGGGCGGTAACCGTAATCCGCGACTATTACAGGTTGCCGGACAGGGACCAGCTCGCAGGGATGCTTCGCCGAAGGTTCGATCCCCGGGAAAACACTCTGGGAGAGCGTCTTGAAACCGCCTGCGCAGGCGACCTGTCGTTCCTTTTTCTTCACGGTATGAAGGTTGACCGGGCTCATGAGGAGATGGCCTCGTTTTTGTTCGGGCTTCCCGAGAGCGACCTCAGGGATATCGGAGACACACTCGCCGAAGCCTACAGCCTGGGGCTCAGCGAGGAGGGGAAGGATTCGTTCAAGAACCGCAACGTAGTCACCGTGAGCCTGCCCATGGGGGGTGAGGCCCTTTTCCGCCACATCCGCGCAAGTTTTGCCAGGGCCGGCCTTCTGGCCCACGCCGCCCCGGTTCACCGGCCCCCTTCGAACAGGCAGGCGAACTACGACCACCGCTTCAAGTACGCCCTTTACCTCGACCAGAACACTGTTGACAGCCAGATCGCAATGAGACGTGAGGTTTTCGATGAGTTGTCGGGCGTTCTCCACGCCTATTCGGGAGTGGCCCATGTAAGCCTCTTCGGTGAACAGCCCTTCAGCCCGTCTCCAAAACAGTCCATGGTCCGTGCGGACCGTGAGATGAGCGCTCTTTACAACAGGTTCACCCAGCTGGGGGTTGCACTGAATCAGAGCCATCTTCCCCGGCACGAAACGAGCTTCAGCATGATCTCGTTCCCCTCCCCCGAGATCGGCCCTGCGTTCCACGACATCTTCCGTGACTGCGTCAAGGTAAACACCCTGTCCAACAGCGAGTACCGCCCGGTTCAGGCCGCGATCATCAACGCAATGGACGGCGCCGAAAGGGTAAGGGTGCTGGGGGCTCCCGGGAACGACACCGACATTACGGTCATCCTTCACCCCCTTTCCGACCCTGGAAGGGAAACCGCTTTCGAGAATTGCCTGGCCTCGGTGAACATCCCTGTGGGGGAGGTCTTCACCTCGCCCGTACTGCAGGGCACAAACGGTGTGCTGCATGTGAGTGAGGCGTTCCTGGACGGACTGAGGTACACTGACCTGAGGATGGTCTTCCGCGACGGTGAAGCCGTCGAGTGGTCGTGCTCGAACTTCGACGACCCCGAAAAGGGCAGGGAATACATACGCGAAAACATTTTCTACCCCCACGAAAGCCTGCCCCTGGGCGAGTTCGCCATCGGCACCAACACAGTGGCGTACGCCATGGGCGTGAAGCACGGCATCATGGGTCTTCTGCCGGTGCTTATCCTGGAGAAGACGGGGCCCCACTTCGCCGTGGGTGACACGTGCTACAGCCGCGAGGAAGATCAGGACCGTTTCGACCCCGACAGCGGCAAACGCCTCGTGGCGGTCGAAAACGAGCGTTCGGCCCTGAGAACCACCGACCCCGACAGGGCCTACACGAACAGGCATGTCGACATAACCCTTCCATACAGCGGCCTCGACTCGATCAGCGCCGTACACCCCGACGGAAAAGAGGTCTTCCTGATGAGGGGCGGCAGGTTCGTCCTCCCGGGAACGGAGATGCTCAACCTGCCCCTTGAAGGGCTCGGTGACTGAGAAGGGCCGCTGCGGGTACTGTCCCCGGAACTGCCCGGTAAACCGTGACGCCGGTGAAACCGGATGGTGCGGGGCGGGCGCCGGGATGGTGGTGGCATCCATCGTGGTGCACAGGGGGGAAGAGCCTTTCCTCACCGGCGAACATGGCGTTGGGAACGTGTTCTTCAACCGCTGCAACATGGCGTGCGTTTTCTGCCAGAACCATGCGATAAGCCACGAAAGCCACGGTACCCTCTACAGCCCCGAAGACCTGGCCGACAGGCTTCTCGCTCTTCAGGACCAGGGCTGTCCCACGGTCGGGTTCGTGTCGCCCACGCAATACCTTGAGCAGGCTCGAAAGACCATTGTCGCAGCAAGAAACATGGGGCTTGCGGTTCCCGTGGTCTGGAACAGCAACGCCTTCGAATCAGTCTCCGCCCTTCGCACGCT
>JAWOHL010000088.1:0-18684 GCA_046485185.1 Candidatus Fermentibacteraceae bacterium | reverse complement strand
CTGCCGTCAGTCTGGTAGCCCAATATTCTTGCGAGTGCGGGCAATGCTTTCGGATGGCGATGGGTATAATCGAGAAAGACTTCGATGAACGGCGTTCTCGGCGTTCTTTTCCTCGTTGTACATGGGAAGAACGACTGAAATGGAAACAGGGGAGGATGACACCGGGCTGCCCTCCGTGGTTGAAACTTGGTGGTCCGTCACGAAAAACACAGGGATATATATACAAAGCCCCGGACGCTCCGGCCCCCGCGGGACCAGGGGCATTCAATCCCGTCGGTGAGCTTGACATGTAAACATAAGTTCACCATTCTTCTGCCGGAAGGGTGGTGAAAACCGTGCAGGAGCTTGGCGAACCCATAGAGATGATAGGCCATTTCGCCGGGGGCCGGGTGTCTCCCTGCCGGTTCCGCTGGAAGGGCCGGGTGTACCGGGTCGCAAGGGTCTCGTCCACCTGGGAGAGCCGTCGCGGGGGCATAATGAACCATCACTTCGTGGTCCGCACCTCTGCCGGCGATGTCTACGAGATAAGTTTCAACACCCACACCCTGGGCTGGACCGTCGACTATGCCTACTCCCCCGGCGCCTGAGCGCCACATCCTTCACGTCGACATGGACGCCTACTTCGCGTCCATCGAGCTCATGGGCCGCGAGAAGCTTCAGGGCAAACCGGTGATAGTGGGGGGTGACCCCGGCTTCCGGTCCGTGGTCACATCATGCACCTACGAGGCCAGGGCACTGGGGGTTCACGCGGGGATGCCCATGGCCAGGGCCCTTCGCCTTGCCCCCGGCGCCGTGGTGCTCCAGGGAAGCTTCGGGCGCTACCAGACCTACACCGAAAGGATACTCAGGGTGCTTCTTGGTTTCACGCCGCTTGTGCACGCTGCCAGCATCGACGAGGCCTTCATGGACGTCACCGGGCTTCCCGGCGGGATCGAGGGCAAGGGGCGGGAGGTTCAGAAGGCCGTTTACCGTGCCGTGGGGCTCTGGGCCAGCGTGGGCTGCGGCCCCAACAGGCTTCTGGCAAAAATGGCCTCGAAAAGGGCCAAGCCCAGGGGAGTTGCCCTTCTCGAACCTGACGGCATGCCACCCCTCTCCGTTTCCGCAATATGGGGCGTGGGCCCCGAGACTTCGGCCAGGCTCTGCGCCCTCGGGGTGGATACCATAGGCAAACTCCGGGGCCTCTCACGGGGTCAGCTCCGGGCGGTCCTGGGCGTTCACGGCGAAGAGCTTTACCTAAAGGCAAGGGGCCACGACGACAGGCCGGTGCTGCCCTTCGGCCACAGCGACCCCCCGAAATCCATCGGACACGAGCACACCTTCTCCCGCGATGTGCTGACCCCCGACGAGTACCTTCCCGCCCTTGCCCGGTTATGCCAGAAAACGGCCAGACGCGCCCGCGATTCCGGTTTCCGGGGGCGCACGCTCACCCTCAAGTACCGCCTGCGCAACCTCAAGCGCCTTTCGGTCAGAAGGCCCATGCCCTTCGCAAGCAACCAGGACCAGACATTTTTCCGCATCGCCCGGGAGATGGCCCTTTCAGCGGTTGATTCACCGATCCGCCTCATCGGGGTCTCCATATCCGACCTCGAACCCTCCGACCAGGCCCAGCTCACCTTCATGCCCGAGGGCACCGAAGCCCTGAACCTCGCCGCCGACCTGGTCCGCAACCGTTACGGCGAAAGGGTCATCTCCAGCGCCAGGGCCCTATATTCTCCCCTGTAGAAGGGGCCGCACGATGGATCTTTTCGAGCAGACCCACATCAGATGCAATAGCATGAGGCTCGGGACCTCGGGCTTCTCGTTCCCTGACTGGTCCGGTGTGTTCTACCCCGGGGGGCTCTCCCGCAAAGGCTGGCTTGCCTTCTACGCCACCAGGTTCAACGCTCTGGAGCTGAATGCAAGCTACTACCGGATACTGCCGCCGTCCGCAACGGCCGGGATGGCCGATTCGGTGCCTCCGGGTTTCGTTTTCTGCGTGAAGCTCAATTCCGCCATGACCCACGAAAGGAACGCCGGCGATGCCCAATGGAAGGCGTTCGATGAAATGCTTTTCCCCCTTCGGGCCGCGGGCTGTCTCGGCCCGGTACTGGCGCAGTTTCCCTGGTCGCTTCCCCTTTCCGAACACAGTTTTCAAACGCTTTCCCGGATCAGGGAGAGACTCGGTGACCTTCCGGCGGTGGCCGAATTCCGCCACGAACGCTGGTACTCCCCCGAGGCCCTTCAGCGTGTCTTGGAGACAGGTTTTTCGCCGGTGGCGGTCGACCTGCCGGACCTCCCAGGGCTTCCAGGCCCCGACCTTCCTGTGAAGGGCGGCATTGCGTATGCCAGGCTTCACGGGCGCAACAGCGCGAAATGGTGGGAAGGCGGCGCTATGCGGTACGATTACGCCTACACCCCCGCGGAACTTCTGGAATGGGGGAAGAGAATCAAGGCAATGGCAGGGGGCGGAAGGGGCGCTTATGTTTTCTTCAACAACTGCCATATGGGCCGTGCCGCCCTTGATGCCCGGACAATGGGAAGAATACTTGAGGAGCTGCAATGAAAAGGCTTTTAACGATATCGGCCGCACTGGCGGTTTGTGCCGGCTGCGGTACCACGTCGCCGTCATTCGTCATCGATTTCCCGCTAAACTACCTCATGGATGTGGACACGGGAGAGTCGGTTTCCCACTGCTGTTTTCTGGGGGGATCGGGAGACGCCCTGACTGCTGCGGGTGAGGCGCTCTACTTCCTCGACCGCGAAGCAGGGTACGTGAGGGCTCAGGTCGACCTCGGGGCGTCGGTATCCCACGTCGCCTCCAGCCCCGACGGCGGTTACGGTCTGGCCCTTACGGGCTCGGTCCTGCGCATAGTAAGCAACGACACATACATACAGAAGCCCCCCGTTGACCTGCCCGCCCATGGCGCCTTCATCCTTCCCAAACCCCAGTCCACACAGGTAGCCGTCCTCTGCTCGGACGGAACCGCGCTCAAGGTCAGCACAGCAACATGGGAGATAACCGGCCAGGCATCGACAGGTGTCCACAACCCCACGGCCGCAGCCGTAAGCGCAGACGGCCGCTACATTTTCGCCGCCGACGGCCAGGGAAGGGTTTTCAGGGTATCGCTGGTGGATCTTTCGGCCGAGATGAAGTTCCAGGCCCCGGGCACCGTGACCGACATCTGGCCCGGTCCCGGTCAGGAGCTTTTCATGACCGTTCAGGACGTGTCGCAGGTGTGGGTTGTGGATGTTGACACCGGCCTTCATTCGGGCAGTTTCGACATCCCCGGTCCGGGGGTCTCGGTGTGCGCCACCGGCGATGGGATGTACTTGTATGCAGCAGTCACGGGTTACGGCATCGTGGTCGTCAATACGCTGGAGAACATCATCGAAGCCCAGGCCGGCGCCTACGGCGTTCCCGTTGACATGGCCGTGAACACGGCCTCGACCAGGGCGGTCATCGCGTGCCCCGACACCGGAAAGCTCTTCATGCTTCAGCGATAGAACCCGAAACCGGTGTAAGCGTTCCAGAGCCAGTTCCCGAAGAAGAGGGCGATCCCCCCCCCAACCGCCATGAACGGGCCGAAGGGAATGGGCCTTGTCCTTCTGCCCCCCCGGATCAGAACGACCACTCCGTAAAGAGCTCCCGTCAGGAAGGACATGAACAGCCCGGCGACGGCTGAACCCGGGCCGAGAAAGGCGCCAAGGCATGCCGCCAGTTTTACGTCGCCCCAGCCAAGACCGGACTGGAAATCCTCCTCTTCGTCCTCGAAACCCTCAGGGGCTTCGACCCTGACATTCCTGGACTTAAGGTATGCCACGGAGAACGCCCGGATGAGAAGAAAGAAAAGAAAAGCTCCCCCGGCCGCGAGAAGCGCTGGAACGAAACCGGGCGCCCCGGGCAGGAACGACAACCCCAGGCCGGCAACGGTTCCACCGATTGATACCGAATCGAGGATAATGAAGTGCTCGAGGTCGGTCCTCACCGCGAGAACCATCAGGGAGAGGAAAACGGCGTGATGGAAGAAGAGGGGGGACATTCCCGTCCTCAAGCCCGCCGCCAGGAAGAGCAACCCCGTGGAAAGCTCCACGACAGGGTAGAGCACCGATATCGGAGCCCTGCACGACCGGCATTTGCCCCGAAGAAGTATCCAGCCCAGCACCGGGATGTTGTCACGCGGGGAGACGGGGGTCCCGCAGGAGGGACATGCGCTTCCGGGCCTCACGATCGATTTTCCCAGCGGGACCCTCCATGCAACCACGTTAAGGAAACTGCCCACCGCGAGACCGAACATGCCGGCGAACAGAAGGAAAACCGGGGTGAACGCATCTGTCGACAATTTTTCTCCCGATGGAATGAGCGTATTTGACTTGCAGGAACCGGGTCGAGCCGTATATAATCCCGGCGTTCCCTGGCCGGAAGACCGGCAATCAACGCAAAGAAGGGGTTGTAAAGAATGAAGACACTCGTTCTCGTTATGCTTATCAGTGCGCTGGCTTTCGCCGCCGGCGAGTTCTCCACCGGGGGTTCAGAGCTCCTCAAGTTCAGGGGAACCGGCAGCTTCAGGTGGGATTTCTACGGGAAAGAGGGCGAGAATCCCAGCAACAACATGAGCTCCTGCGCCATCATCGACTGGCTTCCCAAACTCAACAACTATGTCGACGGCCAGTTCAGCATCGAGCTTTACAGCAACAGCGGCAATATCAAGCTCACCGACCTTTTCCTCAACCTTCACCTCACCGAAGACATAGCCCTTCGCGGCGGCCAGTTCAAGGTTCCCTTCGGTTACGCCAACACACTTCCCAGCAGCACCATGCCCTTCGGCAGCAGGGCCATGGTTGTGGGCACTCCCGACTTCAATGTGTACGGCGGCCGTGACATCGGCGCCTGCCTCATGGCCGGCTTCGACATGGTCAACGTCGACCTTGCGTTCACCAACGGCACCGGTGACAACGACACCGCTGACAGCACCATCAGCAACCAGTTCACCGCCAGGGTCGTGGCCGACCCCGCGGAATGGCTCAAGATCGGCGCTTCCGTTGCAATGGTCGGCCAGCCCGAGCTCACCGGGGGCGAAGTCACCGTTGACAGCTGGAGCAGTATGGGTCTCGATGCCTATGCGGTGGTTGACTACCCCGTGAACGAATCCGTCGACCTCCACTTCGCCGGCGAATTCATGCAGCTCGGTTACGCCGGCGTCGAGCTCGAGGGCTTCGACCAGATCGACGGCAACGCCATGCTCTTCACGCTTGCCGCCAATTTCGAGACCGGCTCTGAGTTCGTGCAGGCCGTGCGTCCCGCCGTCCGCTACGAAACCTTCAGCCCCATGAGCTACCTGGAAATCGAAGACAACAAAACAGCCATCGACTTCTGCGTGAACCTCGACCTCTTCAGCGCCGCCAACACCCTTCAGCTCGGCGCCCGCAACTACGGCTTCGAAGACGAGAACGCCGACGGCTACACCGACATCTATGCGAACTGGAGAATGAACTTCTAGTTCGGCCCGATCCTATTGGGGGCGCCGGTTGGCGCCCCCGTCATTTTTTCAGCAGCATATGGTTTCGCCAGAAGCTATCGGGCAAGAACGACTCTGAGTGGCGCCTGCAAAGGCTCATCAGGGAAGACGATCGTATAAAGTCCGTTTGGCAGTGACTGCATGTTCAGCTGGAACTGCTCGCCACCCCGCAGGCATCCGCCTGATACTGCTCTGCCGGATATGTCGAAAACCAGGAAACCGATATCTTCCCCCGGCAGGCTTCGGTAGATGGACAGGGAACCGGAACATGGATTCGGGTACACACTGACACTGCCGGAAGCCTGCGCGGGATCCTCAACACCGGTTGGACCAAGCGGTTCAGCCAGGGATGCAATAAAACCCACAGAGGCTCGAACCATGTCGGTTCCATATGGAAAACTGGGAATGTAGTTTGATAAAATGTCACTGGCCTGGTGATAGTACGGATTATACCCACCCCATATTTCTTCAGCGCTGCCCTCCGCAATCTCGGTTGCAGTGTAGCCGTATTGCCAGAACGATGCATGGTCGCTTGGTGCTCCGGGATCATAAACAACCCGGGGGTGGATTGAAGGTGCATACTCTTCAAACATCTGGCCCGCCAGTACGGCGAACGCGTGGGACTGGAGATTGTATGGAATGTAGACGGAATCGCTCGGATTGGGCGCGTAGAGAATCATGTCGAGGTTCACCGCACCCAGGATGTTGTCACCCTGCTGATATGCCTGAAGGACATAGTATTCGCTGCCAACCATCCAGGCTTCCTCGGCGGCGAAAAGAATGAATCTGACTGTGTTTCTGAACGAATAGGGCGCCATGATCCTGGCCGCCTCCAGCACGGCGGCGCTGCCGCTTGCATTATCATCAGCTCCCGGCGCTACTTCCGGGTTGCTCGAATAAGAATCCAGGTGGCCACAGATGATGTAGATGTGATCCGGATTCTCGAAGCCAACGATCTCCCCCACAACATTGCTCATCGAATCACCGTTGTAGCTGAAGGTCTGCAATTCGCACTGAACACCGTAGGATTCCATCATTGTGTCTGCCCAATCGGCGCACGCATCGTACTCGGGGCTGGAGAAATACCTGGTTCCATAGCTCTGCATGTGTTCGATGAGCGCTGTAATGTTGTCATGGCTAACGGCATCCACGATCTGTCCGACCAGAATGCTGTCAGCCCGTGATCTGTTCATGATTTCCAACCCGGTCCGGCTATGGAGCGGCCGCAGGGGCCTGAGAATGCCTATACCGGGGATCATGACCGGACCTGAGGTTGGTTCCGGAAGACGGATGAGAGTGAATTTCTCTGTTACCAGTACCGGATCGCCAGGGAGACGGGGCATGTTTCCCTCGTACTGTGCGGTATAGAGAACCCTGAAACGGTCGAGATCAACGGGATGCGGCTCAATCACAACGCAATCAACCCCATCTGGAGCAGCATCCCCGGCAAGGGCCAGAAAGCAGTCGGTTTCCGCAAGAACCACTGTCATACCCGTCATACAGGGCATTGCCTCAACCATTCGCAGGTCGTGATCAATGAATACAAGGCTCTCATGTCCGGTAAACTGACATAGAATAGACAACATCATTAGTATGCCTGACAATTCAACAGCCTCCTATCATTCAAGCCATTTTGAAAATATAGCAAACCCTTCAGCCGATCTCTATCATGATGCGACCTCAAAGGTTTCTGGGGTGCGGGGCGTGTGTGAATGCAGCGGGCGTTTTCAACACCAGCTTCTATTGGAAAAGAGCCTTTATGCCCCCCCATGAACTCCGCTCGAGCGCCACGATGTCGCTCAGTATCATGAACAGCTCGTAAGGCGCGCCCCAGGTGCTTTGGGAGGAGGTCCAGGTGGCTCCGTCGTCGGAGCTGAAGTAGCTCTGGTCGGCCCATTGCTGGTTGGCGCAGAGCCAGTATGAGTTGTAGACGCCCACGGTTTGCATGCAGACCCAGTACTTTGTACCCTCATTCGCCGTGAAAGTGACCCCCGGGGATATCTCGGTGTACCAGAGGGAATAACCCCATGAGAAAAGACCCGTGTTGATGTGGGAGACCTGTGATGTGGTGAAATCAGTGAGGATCGACCCGGGTCCGCCCGCGTCGGAGCGCATCTGGATCCGCATGTTCGAGGGGATGCCCTGGCTGTAGATGGCCCATATTTCGTAGCAGTTGATGTTTCCCTGATCGGCTGGCGTGAAGTCATCCGCCAGCATCCAGCCGTTGTTCCCGCCGAAACCCAGCCCCTGGGTGAGATTGACATACTCGAAGGGCTGGGAACAGATCACATCAAAGTACTCCGGGGACTGAAGGCCCGACAAGAGAACGAGAACGATAACAGCCATCGCTGCTCCCCCTTTCCTTTACAGAACGAAGATCACAAACATCAATATATGCGGTCTGCGAGTCTTGACAAGGTAGACATGCGGATAATTGAGCAAATAAAAGCAGGTAATGACATCCCGCGGTAAAAGCGGCCTCCCCTTTCCCTGCCCGTGCTTCCTGTTCATAATTCAGCAGAAAGTTTTTTCGGGAAGAGCAGAAAGGGGATTTTTGTGCAAGAGGAAACCGTAAGGGAAGAACAGCAGGATGTGAACATAGACCAGACCCAGGCCGGCGGGCAAACGCCCACCGAGAGGGAAGGCAAGTCCGCCTTCCACGAGAAGGAGATAAGCTGCTCCAACTGCGGGGCGCCGCTTTCCTACATGGAGGGGGAAGCCCTCATCACCTGTTCCTACTGCGGAACGACAACCATGCTCGCGGGGCTGGATAACATCATCACGGTGGACTCCCACTACATGCTCAGCCCCGAACTGAACTCGGGTGCAGCCGGCACAGCCCTCCGCAAGTGGATGCAGAAGGGTTTCCACAAGCCCAAGGACCTGCCCGCCGCCGCCAGCATTGGCGACACGAAACCCCTTGTGCTTCCCTACTGGATAGTCACGGCCAGGGCCACCACGAACTGGCGCGGCAGGGATAAGAAGACCCGCACGACAGGCACCGGCGACAACAAGAAGACCGAGACCTACTGGGAGCCCGTCAGCGGCCGTTTCGATGAAGACTTCACATGGCCGGTGTACGCCAGGGAGAAGACCACCGAGTTCTGGGGGGTCGACATGCTCGAACCCGGGAAGACCAGCATCCATCCGAACTGGGGCAAGTTCTTCCTGAAGCTGGGCGGCAGCGCCACAGCGCCGAACAGGAACCTTCTGGAGGGAACCGTGGGGTTCTCCATCGAGAAGATCCGTGATTCCGGCATGGAGAAGAACCTCGTGAACGGCCAGATCACACAGGAACGCGCCGAAGCCAACGCGAGAAGCCGTATCGTGAACCGCCACGCAAAACAGGCTGACAGCAAGGCCACAACCATCACCGACTGCGACACGGCGGTCGAGGTGGAGAAGGTCGACCTCGTCTACCTGCCGCTCTGGCTCATGGAGTACAGCTACGCAGGCGAGCGGTTCAAAGCCCTCGTCAACGCCTCGGGCGGCGAGGTGATGGCGGCTGAGTACCCTGTGGGCAAGCTTGCCCGCATCTTGAACTTCGACATCCTGTTCCTGATCATCGCCACTGTCTTCGCATTCATCGGAAGCGGCGGTGAAGCGCCCTGGGCATGGGTCGCGGCGGGTGTTTTCGGGGTATCGGCGGTTCTCTACACCGTTCTTCGAACGATCAATCCGCTGAGGCTGTAGGAGGCTTCTTTGGGGTACGACGACAGGCTGAGCGCCTTTCTTGTGAACGCCATAGATGACATGGCGTTCCTCAAGGATGAGAACCTGCGCTACCTGTTCGTCAACAACGCGAACGCCGCCTTTTTCGGCAGAACGCCCGAGGAAGTGACTGGTCTGACCGATACCGACCTCATGCCGCCGGAAAGTGCCCGTGCGTGCCGGGAGAGCGACCTTGCCGCCCTTCGGTCCAGAAGGCTCGTCATCAGCGAGGAGAAGACGGGCAACCAGACCTACGAAACCCGCAAGTTCCCCGTGCCGCTGGGCAACGGAAGAACGGGAGTGGGGGGCTTCATCCGCGACACGTCGGAAAAAGGCAGGCTGGAGGTCCAGCTGCTTCAGGCCCGTAAGATGGAGGCCGTCGGAAGGCTTGCGGGAGGTGTTGCCCACGACTTCAACAACCTTCTCTCGGTGGTGCTGGGTTACTGCGAGTTGCTCCTCGCGGAGGAAAACCTGTCGCAAAGGGTCATGAGCGGCCTTGATGCCATACATGACGCCGGATGCAAGGCCCGGGACCTCACCCGGCAGCTTCTGGCCTTCAGCAGGAGGCAGGTCCTCGAAATCAGGGTCATCGATCTGGGAGGGGTCCTGGCTGGCCTGAACAACCTTCTCAGACACACCCTGGGCGACGACATAGTGCTTGAAATCATTCTGCATCCGGAACCGGTGCTGATCAAGGCTGACAGCTCCCAGATCGAGCAGGTGCTTCTGAACCTGGCCATCAACGCCCGCGACGCCATGCCCGAGGGGGGGATACTCACCATCGAATCGGGTGTTTCGAGGGTGGGATCGCCGCCGGAAATCGAGGGGGAAGCCGCTGATCACGCCTTTTTAAGGGTAAGTGATCAGGGAGTGGGAATGGATGCCGAAACTCTCGGCAACATCTTCGAGCCGTTCTTCACCACCAAACCGCAGGAGAAGGGAACCGGTCTCGGGCTGTCCACGGTCTACGGCATCGTCAAGCAGCACGGGGGGACAATAGCCGTGGTGAGTCATCCGGGTCAGGGCTCGACATTCACCATCCACTTCCCACTCTCATCGGAAATCCTGCCCGATGTCGTCAAGACCGAATCCCCGGGTGAAACCTCCGCTGTCCCGGCCACGATACTGGTGGTCGAGGACGAGCCCATAGTCAGAAGCCTTGCGGCATGCATCCTGGAAAGCAGCGGTTACAGGGTTCTCGTTACCGACAGCACCGAAGACGCAGTGAGAACGGCGAAGGTGTTCGGTCAACCCATTGACCTTGTCCTGACCGACATGGTGATGCCCGGAATGAAGGGCCCCGAGGTGTACAGAGCCGTCCTCGGGACCCACCAGGAGGCAAGGGTGCTCTACATGTCCGGTTACGCCAGCGGAGTCATCTCAAGCCACGGCTTCTCGCCCGAAGCGGCGAACTTCATAAGAAAACCGTTCTCCGTCACCGGTCTTCTGGACAAAGTGGCTGAGGTTCTGAAGGGATGGTGACGGACTCGGGCAATCCCTGAAATTGCAGCTGAAAGCTTTTGAGAGCGGTCCTGTTGTTTTCCGGGGCGTACATACTTATTCATTGCCTGTTCACAAGCCAGTAAGGAAAGGTGCCATGAGCAGATCATCCTACCCCGGTGGGCCTCTTCGGGACATTCAAAGATTCGACACCATTCCCGCCATGCTCGACGCTTCGGCAGAGAAGTGGGGGGAGGGAGTGTTCATGCGCGAGACCTCTCCGGACGGGAGAACAGAGGAGGTTTCGTTCAGGCGCATCCGCGAGATGGCCGAGGCTTTTGCTCGGGGGCTCCTGGAACTGGGCGAAAAGCCCGTTGTCGCCGTCACTGGAAGGAACGGGATAAGCTGGGCCGTGACATTCCTGGGAACCATGAAGGCAGGGGGAGTCATCGTTCCCATAGACAAAGAGCTTTCTCCAACCGACATCAGCGCCATCATTCACTATTCGGGCGCCGGGGTCTTCGTTTTCGACGGGGTGTTCCAGGAGGCGGTGCAGGGCCTCGTAAGCACGGGTAAAGCGCGCTGCAGCAGTCATTTCGTGATGAACTGCAGCGAAAAGCCGCTTTTTACGACCATCGAGCAGCTCATGAGAAAGGGTTCGGCCTCGTCGCTTACCCTTCCCGCACTCACTGATCCCAACGATGTCGCGGTCATCTCATACACATCAGGAACCATGGGCGCCGCCAAGGGAGTCGTGCTCTCCCACGGCAACATCCTGAGCGACATACAGATGATGCTCGCGTCGGCCTACATCGAAAACGACGAGGTGTTCCTGTCCGTGCTGCCGTTCCATCACATGTACGAGTGCGTCTGCGGTTTCCTCTGCCCACTGCAGCACGGCTGCACTATTGTGATATCCCGGGGGCTCAGATACATACTTGAAGACATTTCCGAGAACGGCATCACGCTCATGCTTGGGGTTCCCCTTCTCTGGGAGGGGATGTACCGGAGGATAATCGGCCAGATCAGGGGCATGAAGGGTGGATCCCTGAAGTTCGCCTTTGGAAAGGCTTTGTGCAGTGCCGGTGAGTTCTTCGGGAACCGCGGGATAAGGAAGAAGGTTTTCGCCAAAGTTCATGACCGTTTCGGAGGCAGGCTGCGCACACTTGTGTCCGGCGGCGCCGCGCTGGATGCCCAGGTGATGAGCGGATTCGCCGAACTGGGGATCAGGATGCTGCAGGGTTACGGGCTCACCGAGTGCTCGCCCATCGTCGCCGTCTGCCGGTACGACGTGCGTGACCCGGGAACCGTGGGGCCTCCCCTTCCCGGTGTGGAAGTGAGGATAGACGATCCCGATCCGGAGGGCGCAGGGGAGATACTGGTCCGTGGCCCCAACGTGATGATCGGTTACCACAACGATCCCGTGGCCACCTCCCGGGTCCTCTCACCCGACGGCTGGTTCAGGACTGGGGATTTCGGAGTCTTCCGCAACGGGATCCTTCGGGTGACGGGAAGGAAGAAGAACGTCATCGTGGCGAAGAACGGCAAGAATGTTTACCCCGAGGAGCTCGAGCACGTTCTCAACCGCTGCGGGTACATCTCCGAAAGCCTTGTTTTCGGCAGACAGTCCGAGACAAAGGGCGAAGAGATATGGACCATAATCTTCCCTGATTACGAAGCCCTGATCAACCTGGCCGAAAACCGGGGTGGGAAGCTGACAGAAGATTTCGGTGTGGGAGTGCTCCGGGGCGAGATAACCAGGGTCAACTCCCAGAACCCTTCCTACAAGAGGATTTCCCACTTCATCCTCAGGGAGGGCGAGTTCCCCAAGACCACGACGAAGAAGATCAAGAGGCAGCAGGTGCTTCGCGAGGCCGGGCTCAGCACGGAGAGGGTCTACGGGGTGTCAGGCGGCAAGTGACAGCACCTTATGCTGTTGAAAAAGGATGCGAACCATGCCGGGAAAGCCTCGCAGAGCGATCATCAGACCGTGGAACATGCTCCTGATGGTTGGCATGCTCATCCTGGCCGTTCTGGCAGGCAGGATCAGCGACAGGATTCCCGCGCTGCCGCCTGAAATGGCGTCCTGCCTTTTGCTGATGGCGGGAACCGTTACCCTTGCAGTTCTCGCGAAGGAGCTTCTGCTGTACGTCAGGATGAGGGGGTGGCCCGGAGCCGGGGGCGTGGTGATCCGCTCCGAGATCGTCAGGATAGACGATGGTGAGAGCATCATCTACAGGCCTCTGGTGCAGTGCTCCTACCAGGTGGACGGAACAGGGCACACCACTGAGGCGCTCCACCCTGGTTACGAAAATCATTCCTCATCGTTCGAATCGCGCTGGAGGAAACTCGTGGAAAGCTATCCTGTGGGTACCGAAGTCACGGTCACCTACAATCCGCAGAACCCCTCCGAAGCATATCTGCGGAAAACCAGCCCTGTCACCGCCGTCGGGGCGCTCTTCTTCACCCTGGCGCTTCTGGCCCTTTTTCTGCTTGCCCCTTAGCGCCTGACGAATCAGGGCTGGAGGTCTACTCCATCCATAACGCCTTTATCGCCCCGAAGCTGTAAGGTGTGAGGGCGAGCGGACCGTCGAACATGAGTTCTGACATGCTCTGGCTCAGGACACCTGTGGGAGCGTAGATGTCCGAATCGTTCTCGAGGGCCCTGTTGGCGCCGGTGTTCCACTTGTAGGTGAAAAACATGTTGGAGCCGCCCGCCCAGATCAGCTCCACGACAAGGTTGTCGGTTCCGTTGTACCAGAAAGGTGTATCGAGACTTATGGTCATCCACTGGTCCGGCGCGGCGGACATTGTCTGTGTGGGAGTTTCATAGACCAGGGTCCTGGTGCCCGGAATGTAGTTGTCCACGAAGCTGTTCGAGAGCTGATCCGAGGACGCCAGGCCGATGTAGAGCTGGAAGTTGTTGTAGTACCCCGTCTCGGAGCCCGACGAACCACCCCTTTGCCAGGCTATCGAGCCGATAGTCATCGCACCCGTCATCTCGGAAGAGAGCGCCATCACCTGATAGCGCATCATGCTTCCTCAAGATGCGCAGAATGGATCCATGCTTGCCGTTTCGGGTGACCCGACGATTACCGAGGCCCATCCAAGGTGTGCACAGAGTAACAGTGTTCCCGCAAGTTGTTTCATGGGAACCTCCTTTCCCATAATACATACTAGTTAGATAGGAAATGTCCAGGACAAATGGCGTTCCGTCCAGGGAGTCGTTAGTGTAACGATGGTGCAGGAAACGGGAGGGTAGATCATGAAAAGTATCCTTTTGGGAGTGACGCTTATGGTTGTATCCGTTCTTCAGGCCTTTCAGGCATTTTCCTTTCCCGCTCCGGACGCGGGGAGAAGGATTCTTCCTTCGGCCGCGTGCTTCCTTCTGGACGGACAGGTCCACAGGCTCTCCCGGAACGGGGAAACCCTGAACCGGGTTACTGAAGAGGCCTTACCTGTAGAGTTTTTCGATGTGTCACCTTCCACGGGCGACATTGTTTTCGTGGCCGGGAACTCGCTGGTCCTGCTGGAAGCGGGCGGGGAACGAAGGGTGCTTCTTGAAGGCGAGCCCCTGCCACCTACCGGTAGCGGTGTTGCCCCCTTCAATGATTTGGCGCGCATCACCGGCAGGATCGCTTCCCCCAGGTATTCTCCCGACGGTTCCACCGTCGCGTTCATCCACAACGGTCTCATGACGGTCAACCCGCTGGACGGAGCGGTTACCGTCCTGCATCCCAACGGTGACCCCTTCTCTTCGAGCGACTGCCGTGTGATAAACGGAATCGATTCGTGGTCACCGGACGGTGGGCTGATACTCGTCACCTGCTACGATTACCCGCTGGAAAGTGTTTACGGCGTGTCCACGGCACTTAAGGAATTGGGCGGGAGCCTGACCGTTCTGCTTGAGGGCCAGGGGAACTCAGCCTGGAGCACTGACGGGCAGTCGCTCTTCATCGGATTTCCCACAGTTGGCGGGCAGCAGTCGTTCTGCCGCCTCGAAGCCCCGGATTGGAACTGCACCATGATTGGTGAGGAGGTGCCGGCGCGGTCATACTTCTTCTACGGGTACCCCTGCGTTGCGCAGGACGGAGGCGTTTACGTCTTCATCGCCGGGGGGGCTGACCCCATGACCACCGACGGCATCTACTCACTTTACAGGGTCGATTCCCGGGGCGAGGGCCCAAACATCGTCAGACTGGACAGCTATACGCTGCGTGAAGCTCTCTGGGCGGGCAACGGCTCGGGGGTTCTTCTTGTCAAAGGCGACGGCGGGCTGGTTTGGGTTCCCGCGAACGAAGGCGCCGCAAGCCTTCTGCCTGTAAACAGTGTCTCGGGTCTCAGGTGGGATCCCAGGGGTAACTAGCATAATCGCGCAAAACGGCAGCCCCCCCGAAGGAGGGCTGCCGCAGTTTTAACCGCGAGCTACGCCTTGCCCGCTATACGGGCGTTAAGCACCTCGAGCACCTCGGGGAGGTCCATGCCGATCTCCTTCATGTGCTCCGGGGTGGGGCAGCCGTCCGGCGTCCAGCCCCGACGTTTGAACACCGCGTCGATCAGGGAGTTGTACTGGCTCATCCGGTAATCACGGGTGATCTTCACCTTTTCCGCGAGGCTCTTACCCGCGGGATCGATGCCGATCTTCTCTTTCATCTGCCTGTCGTACCGTTCCTCGCGGGCAAGGTACTCGTCCTCGAAAACCGGACCCATGGACCTGTATGCCGGATAGTCATCCTTCCTGTGGCCGTACCCCTGGCGGATGTTGAACGTGCGCTGGAAGTTGTAGACCCGCTCACTCTGTCTCACCAGGCCGTCCCAGGTCAGCGGTTCGCCTGTGATGGCTGTGTAGAGCCTGAAGTAGTTCTCCACATGCTCGGGAACCTTGTTGGGCTCGGGGTGCTTGGAATTGTCGGCCGGTTCAACGTCGTTCCAGGGAAGCTTACAGAGCCCCTGGAGGCCGAACCAGGTTCTGAACATGGGGAAGTAGTGCAGCGCTTCGGCCTTCTTCTCGAAGGTGGGTATGTGGTTGTTGACCATGTCCATGAAGATCAGCCAGGCTTCGTCGTGCTGCGGGCCCTTGTTGGTCAGGTAGTAGCCGCCCTGCTGGGCCAGGGATTCCTTCGATATGTACTGGGACTGCTCCAGGCCCTTGCCGTGAAGGGCTATGTCTTTCAGGAGATTTGGGTCGGCGCTGTACTGGGAGGCGAAGTGTTCGGCAAGGAACTTGACGCCCTTCCCGGCCAGGACTCCGAAGCGCTTGCCGTCGGCCATGTCGTGCAGGATCTGGGCCGCGCCCTTCCAGTTCCCCCATGTGAGGTCGATGCCGTCGGTGAGTTCAGCGTTCAGGATGCCCAGTTCCCAGCACTCCATGAGGAAGCCGGTCACGGTGCCGAAACTGATGGTGTCGATGCCGTACGTGTCGCAGTAGAAATTGAGCTCCACGACTCCCAGCGGGTCGTAGACGTATAGGTTGCTGCCCACACCCGCCGCGGTTTCGTACTCGGGGCCGTCAACGCACACCTTTGAGCCCTTGTATGGCCCTGTCTGGAGTTCGTAATGGTCGACCGCATGGGCGCACGCCATGGTGCAGCCGTACCAGCAGCCGTCCGGCAGGTTCTGGCTGAACAGCTTCTCCCATACCCAGCTTGCCAGCTCGTCACCCCTGGGGTCCTGGCCGTACTTGTGGTTCTTTGTCGGCAGGAGATCGTAGTTGTTCATGATCTCCATCAGGTGAGCCGTACCCTGCTTCCGCATCTTGCACTGGGCATCGTCGTTCACGACTATCTCCCGGTGCAGTTTCAAACCAATGCGCTGCACCTCGGCAGGGTCCGCGGCGTTGTTCAGGTCGGGCTTCACACCCGAGAACCGGCACACCAGGGCGCGGATCTTCTTGTCGCGGAGTACGGTGCCTATGCCTCCCCTGCCGGCCTGTTTGACCCTGATGCCCTGACGCCTCTTGTCGTAAAGGCTGAAGTTCAGGATGCCCATCGGAGAGTGGTCGGCTCCCCGTCCGGCACTTACAACCGAAACCGACTGGAGGTCTTTCTCATCACGGGCGAAGGCATGCGTGAGTTCCTCGGCCAGGAGGTGGGTGTCCTGCTGAAGGTCGGCCGGAGCTTCGAAGAACTGCACGGTCCCCTTGTTGGAATCGATGAAGATTATGGTCTCGACGTCGGCCTTGCCCTGGAGCTCGAGGGCGTCCCAGCCACCGAACTTGAAGTAGGGGCCGAAAAATCCCCCCACGTTCGAGTCTATGGGGACCCCGGTCATGGGGGAAAGGCTCACCACAAGGCTCTTTCCTGATCCGGGGTAGTTGGTGTTCCCGCCGATGGGGCCCATTCCCATCACTATCTCGTTCTCGGGGTCGTTCCACTTCGTCGAAGGCTTTGTCGCGTCCCACAGGAGCTTCAGACCGAAGCCCTTGCCACCTGTGAACCGCTTCTTCATGTCTTCGGAAACGGTTTTTTCGGTGGCCTTCCGGGTGCCCACGTCGAGGTGGAGCGTGCGCATGGCGTAACCGCGATGAACGCTTTTTAGTTCAAAGTCGTACTGCCCCAGAAGTTTGAAGTCGGCGGCCTTGAAGGCGCTCATGAGTGGACCTCCTTCTTTCTCGCTGCCTCGGCAATTTCAAAGGGAAGCCGGGAGGCCGGGCTTTCTTCTTTCTCGGCGACCTCGAGGGCGTCGGCCGGGCAGGTCTTCACGCAGGCGCCGCAGGCGATGCACTTGAAAGGCGCGGGGTCACCCGGGAAGTAGCGCATGGCCCCGATGGGGCAGACCGCCACACACGCCAGGCATCCCACGCAAAGGCTCTTGTTTATCATCACAACGCCCTGTGCGTTCACGGTGATCGCCTGAGTGGGGCACTCGATGACGCACTTGCGGCACTCCTGGTCGCACGCGACCAGGTGGAACTTCCCCAGCCCCATCTGAAAGACCTGGATCCGGGATTTGGCCGGATCATCCTCCTTGAAGTACAGGCGGGAACACGTGGCCTGACAGGTCAGGCATCCCACGCACTTCTCGTCGTGAAGCTTCAGGTACTTGATCACGGTTGTGAACCTCCTGTTCATATCGGATACGATTGGCGCAACACATTGCAGCCTGGGCACATGAAGTATTGTCTCCAGGTGACGCTCGGGGTGTTGCGAACCCTGGTGTATGGCAAAACTATACGGGCAGAGAGCGGTTTCCGCAAACAGAGCCGGGAGTTGCATGGTTACAGGTTTACGTGAATGCCATCAATTGGAGATAGCGCTAGCCGACTAGAAGCATCATCTCGTCCCGATAAAACACCTCTTGACAGACCCCCGGCTTCTTTCAATACTCAATAATAATGCTGAATGTGTTTCTTAAGGTGAAAGGAACTGGTTTCCATGAAA
Source organism: Candidatus Fermentibacteraceae bacterium (assembly GCA_046485185.1). Classification (GTDB taxonomy): domain Bacteria; phylum Fermentibacterota; class Fermentibacteria; order Fermentibacterales; family JCC-6; genus UBA6080. The sequence goes on along the minus strand of JAWOHL010000088.1, from coordinate 659 downwards.
TCAAACCTCTTCCTTCATATCTGCTCCATTCTCATCATCTCTTCAGTCCTTCTTGCCGATACTTCTCTCATCAGAACAACAGTTGCCGACAGTTCCAATGTATCATTGAGCTGGCCCCCCTATGTAGACAGGGGTGATTGTTAGATTCAGGCATGGCTTCTTGAAGGAGGGGACATGCCGAAGCGTTTACACAGTGCGTCATTCAAGGCGAAGGTGGCAATTGAAGCCATCAAGGGAGAGAAGACCATCGACGAGATTGCAAGCGAGTTTGGGGTTCACCCGGTCCAGGTCAGCCATTGGAAGAAGCACTTTCTCGAGGGTGCGGCCGAGGTCTTCTCGGAAGGCTCAGCTCGCAGCCGGGAGGCAGAGCTGCAACGGGAGCTGGATGAAACGCACCGGCAGTTGGGACAGGCTAAGGTCGAACTTGACTGGGCGAAAAAAAAGCTGAGGAAATTGTTGCCCGGCGAGCGAAGAACGGCCGTTGAGATGCAGGGATCAGCGATCAGCCTGGTAAGGCAGTGTGACCTGCTGGGCGTGAACCGTTCGACCCTCTATCGGAAGCGAGTCGGCATTGATCGCGCGCCTGTAGAGCTGATGGTGGCTATAGATGAGATCTACACGGCGCACCCCTTCAAGGGGGCTCGGAGGATAAGCAGAGA
>JAWOHL010000015.1:0-8317 GCA_046485185.1 Candidatus Fermentibacteraceae bacterium | reverse complement strand
AGAAACCTTGCATGCGGCCCCGACGGCTTCATCATCGAGACGGGAAGCACCCCATGGTGGCTCAGGCATTACCGTGGAAGCGCCTCTTCAAGCCTGTGGACGGGCTCGGGCTCCGACTGGACACCGCTTTTCCATGACTCGAGGGATCAGCGCTGGCCAATGATGGTGAACGGTACCGTCCACTTCGTGATGGAGGACGAGGACGGGCTGGACCGCTTCTGGGCCGTTTCAGGAACCACCGCTGTCGCTGTTTCGGCACCTTTTCCCGGGGGCATCACCTTTCCCGGCCATGGCGGCGGCACGGTGGCATTCGAAAGCGCGGGAGAGCTTCTCACGGTTTCCACGGCGGACTGGCTGCCCGACACGGTTCTTGTCAGCGCCTCCACAGACTACCCTTTTCCCCCGGTGAGTGTTGAGCTTGCAGGTATCTACACCGATGACTTCGCAGTCTCCCCGGACGGGAGCCTCATCGCCCTGCATGCATCGGGAGGCATCTACACGGGTGTCATCGAGGAAGGCGAGATACGGCAGGGCGTTAAAAGGCTCACCGGCTCTGCCGGTCTGGAGGAAAACCCCGAATTCAGCCCCGACGGCATGTCGCTTCTGCACCAGAGGGAGGACGGAGCGGGTGTGAGGCTCGTTCTGTCCGAAGGCTCACCGGAAACCGGTTACGAAACACGCACACTCGAGACCGGCACACTCGTGGCAAGGTCGGGAAGGTTTTGCCCCGACGGAAGCATTGTCTCCTTCCTCGACCAGGATGAAAGGCTTTTCATTCACGAGATCCGGACCGGCGTCTCCCGGCAGGTCTGTGATACCCGTGGCGTGATCCACCATTCATGGTCGCCCGACGGCCGCTGGATAGCGTTCAGCGCCCCCTGGGAAGCCCACCGCGAGGATGTTTTCATCGTCGCTTCAGGGGGAGGCGACCCGGTCAATGTCAGCCGCCACCCGAATGACGATTTTCAGCCGATCTGGACACCTGACGGAAGGCGGCTGATATGGGCGAGCCGCACCGACGACGGCTACTACTCCATCAGGCAGGCATGGCTCCGCGACAGCGACTGGTACACCCCGGCCGACAGCAGGGAGGAGATACTCGACAGCGCTTCCTGTGACGTCGAGATAGATTTCACCGATTTCGTCCGCCGGGTGGAAACCCTCTGCACGGTCAGGGCATGGTACGAGTTCTACGGTGTGTCTTCCGACGGCAGAACGGTATTCCTTCCGGGCCATGATCAGGATGATCAGATGGACCTCTGGTCGGTTTCCTGGCGGGGGGAGGACCTTTCAAGGCTCACGTCCGGAGGGCTTCAACCCACCCGGATACAGCCCGTCGAATCCGGCGAGGTGTTTTTCCTCAGTTACGGCAATACTGTCAGGTCCATACCCCCCGAGGGTGGCGTGGGAACGGTCTACGGCTGGACGTGTCCGTTCACGGTCGACATCCCGGCGCTTCAGGCCGCCAAGTTCGATCACGCCTGGAGGCTTCTCCGCGACAACTTCTACGATGAGGACATGCACGGCACCAATTGGGAAGCTCTTCGCGAGGTGTATCGCCCGCGGGCGGTGCAGTGCATTCTGAACACCGATTTCAACGACGTGATGAGGCGCATGCTCGGTGAACTCAGCGCTTCGCATCTGGGCATCTGGGGACCGTGGAGCTACGAGCGCACGGCTTACACGGGCGAACTTGGGATACTGCCCGGCCCTCTCCCGGCCGGGGGCGGGATTGCAGTCGACAGCGTGATCCCCGGTTCGCCGGCCCACATGGGCGATGACAGGCTCTACCCCGGAGACATCATACTTTCCATAGATGGCGTTCAGGTGGGCGCGAGTGAAAACTTCTACGCGCCTCTGCAACTCACCGCCGGCCGAAAGGTAACGCTTGCGGTCGCCGGCAGCGGCGGAGCGAGGGAAGTCGAACTGGAACCAACATCGGCATGGAGGCTGTGGCAGCTCGAGTACGAGGAATGGGTTGCCCGGAACAGAAGGATGGTCAGTGCCCTTTCCCGGGACAGGGTGGGCTACCTGCACATACCCGCGATGAACCAGGAAGCGGTGGAAGACTTCCGCAGGGACCTTTACGCAGAAGGCATGGACCGTGACGCGATGATCGTGGACATAAGGGGCAACGGCGGCGGAAGCACGCACGACCAGATCCTCGAAAGCCTCGGGCGCCCAGCCTACGCCCAGAGCCGCGGCAGGTCGGGACGGGGCACCATCGAACCCCTGGGAGTCTGGAGGGGGCCTCTGGTATTGCTTGTTGACCAGACCTGCTATTCCGACGCGGAGATCTTCGCCGCGGCCTGGAAGGAGATGGGGCTGGGGCCTCTTGTTGGCACAGCCACCTACGGAGCGGTGATAGGCACCGTGGATGTGAGCCTTGCTGACGGCACATCGTTCAGGCTTCCGGGAACCGGCTGGTACACGCTTTCCGGTTTGAACCTTGAGAACAACGGTGTCACCCCCGATTTCGAGGTCATCGCCCTTCCCTCGGATTTCGGCCTGGGTGTGGACAGACAGATCGAGAGCGCGGTCGCCCAGGCGCTCAGAGTTATCGAAACGGGTGGCGGCTTTTAAACGGTCTCTCCGCACGGTTCCTGAAACTTCTTATTGACTTGCGGGTAATAGAGATGTAATTTTGAAACATACTTTTTTGATGCGCTTTTACATCTGCAAACCCAATCGGAGGTAAACGGTGAAATATCTTGTTTTTACGGTATTGCTCATTGCGTTCTCGGCATCGGCGGGCATAGTGTACCGCGCGCCGCAGCCCGTGGAATCTGCTGAATACCTGGGCACCGATACCGGTCAGCTCGTACGCTTCAACCTCACCGCGCTCGACGCGGGTGAGGCCAGCCTCGACGGTTTCGGGTCGGGAGTTGTCTTCAGGGTTCCCGGGGGTGGTTACGGAACTGAGATCGGTACCCCCGACCTCCCCGTGATCCGCAGGATGGTTCAGATCCCCGCCACAGGCGGTATCGACATCGAGATCGTCAGCGCCGAAACAAGCGTGCTCGGCAACTACAACGTTCTTCCGACCCAGCCGTTCCAGGAACGAAGCGGATTCCAGCCCCCTCTCAGGGTGAACGACGAAGTTTACGGAACCAGCGAATTCTATCCCTCTTCACCCGTTACACTTCACGGCATCAACATCCTCCGCGACATCAGGGTGGCGTGGATCTGCTTCAACCCCGTTCAGGTCAACCCTGTCACCGGTAACGCCATCGTCACCACCAGCGTCACGGTCAGACTTGTGAACAACGGCGCACCCGGCGAGAACGAGCTTTACCGCGCGTCGGCAGGTGTAACCCGCAGCTTCCTTCCCTACTACCGCGAAGTCCTGGGCTTCCAGGAAACCGACGCCATCATTGACGGCTCGTACCTGGTCATAGGGTCTTCCGCAGCGGTCGACCTCTGCGCCGACCTCATCCAGTGGAAACGTGAGAAAGGCTACGATGTCCAGATCGGTCTTATGGAGAACATCGGCTTTTCATCCAGCGCGGTCGACGCCTACATAACAAACGCCTTCAACACCTGGGCGAACCCTCCCGAGTACATTCTCCTTCTGGGCGACGAGGTTGGCGTTCCGGCCTACTGGGTGGGAAGCATAGCCTCAGACAACCAGTACGGCGTAATCGGCACCGGCGTCAACCCAAGCATCCATGTGGGCCGGCTCTGCGCCGATACTGCCACCCTCAACTACGTTTCCTGGAAGGTGTGGTCCTACGAGATCGACCCTTACGAACCCGCCGCAAGCTGGTTTCAGTATGCCATCAGCATAGGTTCCAACGACTTCCAGGATCCACTGATGTCATGGCGTTACATGCAGATAATGGCGAATGACGGCAGCATGGACGTTACCCTTTACTGCCCCACCGGCACTTACGGCGGGATCAACCCCACCATCAGCATTCTTTCCGATGAGATAAACAGTGGTCTTTCCCTTATCAGCTACATCGGTCACGGTTCCCGCACCACCTGGGTCACCACCGGCTTCAGCAACAGCAATGTAGCCGCCCTCACCAACGGCCGCAAGCTTCCCTGGATCAGCTCCATCGCCTGCGTGAACGCCCAGTTCGCCGATGGCGGCAGCGGCAACTGCTTCGGTGAAGCCTGGCTGAAGAGCGGTTCGATCGCAAATCCCCTGGGCGCGGTTGGCTTCATGGGCGCAACGGTGAACAGCCCCGTTGGCCCCACCGATTCCCTTGCCCTTTACCAGTTCAAGGGCTACTTCCAGCTCGACATGCACCACATGGGCCAGGCCTTCGACTACGGCAAGATCAAGGCCTACGAGTACACCGGCAGCGCCAGCAACAGCAACATGCACATGATCATGGGCGAGCCCGAGCACGACATCTTCACCACCACCGGCCCTCTGGTCCACCTCAGCGCCACCTATCCCTCCCAGGTGGGTGTGGGCAGCTTCGCCGTCAACGTGACCGCGGGTGGTTCACCCGTCGAGAACGCACTCGTTGGCCTCTGCCAGGGCAGCACCGTGCTTGCCAGCGGCAGGACCAACTCATCGGGAGCTGTCACGCTCAGTATTCCCGAGGTGCCGGGTTCCGATGAAGTCGCCCTCACTGTCACCGCTCACAACCTCTATCCCATGCAGGTCATGGTTCCCACTGGTGTCGGCACCGCCGAAGAGTCGGGCGCTCCCATCCCCGGTTTCCACCTGGGCGCCGCGATCCCCAACCCCATCACAACGGGTGCATCGCTTGGCTTCACCACAACTGCGGGCGGACACGTATCCCTTCAGGTCTTCGACCTTTCCGGAAGGGTTGTCAGAACACTTCAGCAGGGCGATCTTCCCGCCGGCAACCATTCCGTGATCTGGGACGGCGCCGATTCCCGGGGCACGATGGTTCCGGGAGGCGTGTACTTCTACAGGCTTTCCTCCCCCGAAGGCACGGTATCCCGTTCCTGCGTGGTAGTCCGCTAGTAAAAAGGTCCGTTAAGGGGGCGGTCATCCTTGACCGCCCCCTTCTTCTTGTGTAAGTTACGGGCTTGTTTCCAGTAAGCAGCCTGCGGCAGATACAGAAGCTGATGCTGCCGCAACAGAAACCTGAAAGAAGACGGGAGAAGTCAATGGGCAGGTTCAGAAGCGCCCGACTGAAGAAGGTCAGGGCTCTCGGAACACCGCTTCCGGGCCTCGTGCGCAAGGAACCCCGGAATCAGAACACGCCGGGCGAACAGGGCGCCATGAAGAAGAGAAGACGGGTATCCACATTCCGTCTCCAGCTTCAGGAAAAACAGAAGATCCGGTTCAACTACGGCCTCAGCGAGAAACAGCTTCGTGCCTATTACACCGAGGCCACCAGGCTGGCCGGCGAGACCGGTGTCAATCTGCTTCAGCTCATCGAGCGCAGGCTTGACAACGTGGTCGCAAGGGGAGGCTTCAGCCCCACCATCGCCGCCGCAAGACAGCTCGTGAACCACGGCCACATACAGGTCAACGGCAAACGCGTGGACATCGCCAGCTTCCTCGTCCGCGTGGGCGACCAGATAACCCTACAGCAGAAGAGCCGCGACCTCAAGATAGTGCTCGACCACATCACAGGCGGCAGCGGGATAGGCGTGCCGTCATTCCTCGACGCCGCCCCGCAGGACAGGAAGATCACCGTCAAGGCAGTCCCCGCCCGTGAGGATGTGCCCATAGAAGTGCAGGAACGCGCAGTGGTGGAGTTCTACTCGAAGTAGAAGTTTTGCCTCAGCATTCGCGCATCGGATAATGAGAAGAGGGGCGGGTTTTCACCCGCCCCCCGTGCTTATACGATACCCCTTAAAAGGAGCTCTTGATACCCGCCCAGGTGTCCCTGCTGAGGGAGACCACGTCGAACTCCATCTCGGTGATGGCGTAGCCGCCGCTGATGGCATAGGCGAAGAAAAGGCTCCCGCGGTCGAAACTGTAGGTGAGGCCCAGACGGTTAGTGTTGCCCAGCCCTGTGGGGGTGGTTCCCGTGGCGACCTGGGTGAGGCTGGTGCCGTCGTAGGAGTAGAGGATGAAGGTGTTGGTGTTGTATGTGGTGATCATGATGTAGTCATACGAGGGGTTGTCGCCGGGTACGTAGGCAACGCCGGAGATCTGCGTGGGGGCGACGCCAGTGAAAGTTTCAGCGCCCACTCCGGGCTGGAAGCGGACAAGGCTGGTCTGGCTGCTCTGCCAGTAGTCGGTGCCGTCGAAGGTCATGCCGCGGCCGTTCGTGCCCGAGGGGTTCGTGATGGTCTGCCAGGTGGAGAAGTTGTCTTCAGTGTACCACAGGTTCGCGTACGACCAGCTGTTGATGTGCCAGACGGGGGTGGTCGGGTTGTCGTTGAAGGCGATGCCGAAACCGCTCCCGCATCCCGAGGGTTTGGACACTGAACCGGCGGTTCCGCCGGTGCTGGGGTCGAGGCTGCCGATCTCCATGCCGGATGAGTTGGAGAATATGATGTTCACCTGGGAGCCTGTTTCCCAGGTCGCGAGGCCAAGTACCTGGGTGGCCCAGGTTATTGTCCAGGTGTTGAGAACGTTGAAGGTGATGGAAGCGTCGACCGGAGACCAGCCGGAGATTCCGCCGCTGTTGATGTTACCGTCTTCGGAGAAGCCGGTAAGGCAAAGAGCGATCATTAATATCTGCATGAAACCCTCCTTGGAAAAAGAACACATTTCGGAAGCGCATCATTTATTGCGCAGAGCTGCCGGTGTGTCAAGTTTACTGCGGGCGGGAAATGTGAGAATCACAATCACCCTTCTGTGTACGTGTGTGGAAGAGCTTTCTTTTCCGGGTTTCTGTGGTAAATTAGGTGGTGTTCCGAGCCCGGAACCACCCGTTTACCTGTGAACGTTCAGCCCTGAAGGAGTGACGCATGTTCGTATTGGCCCTTGTTCTGACCGCAAAGACCATTCTCGTGATCCCCCCGTCACTGGCGACGCCCCAGGGAGTTGCCGGCATCACCCGTGAGATAACCGCCGACTCCCTTGAACTTATGTTCTTTGGAGAGACGATCGAACACACCACAGAGAACCTCGGTGAAGGTCAGTTCCTGAACGTAACGGTGGTCTCGACGGGTACGGACAGAGAGCTGGCCGTTTTCTGGACGGACGAAGGCAAGCCCCTTGAAGTGCGGATGCGGGGCGCGTACTGGAGGACCGCTGAGGGTATAGGCATGGGCAGCACACTTACCGAACTGGAAGATGCCATCGGTGAGTTCGAGATCCTTGGTTACGCCTGGGACAACGAAGGATACGCCCTGCTCTGGGAAACCCCATACGATGGGCTTTTCATAAGGCTTCTGCCCCTGGACGGGGAGAGCCCGGCCGAGTTCATCGGCGACAGTGCCTTCCCGTCATCCCTTCTCAGGGACCTGAACCCAGTCGTGGCTGACTTCAGGGTGAGCTTCTTCTAAAGGGCCGTTCCAAAACGCAACGATCCTTGAGGCGGGCTCTGGAATAAGGGCCCGCCTTTCGTCGTATCAGTGTCGGTCCACGAAAGGAGTACAGAAAATGTCGATACTGGTTCTGATGGTTCTGGCTGCGCTGAAGGGTCCGGCGGATTATGACGGTGTTGTCGAGCGTGTTTCGGAGATGACGTGGGACAGTGAGTTGACCCGTGTCTGCGACCGGTACGGGCTCAACGTGGTGAACGTGACCTGGGAGGACACCGGGAGGTATGCCGGCTCCTGCTGGGGTCCCAACATCTCCGACCTGACCATACAGGTCCAGCACGGCACCCCCCGCGAGAGGCTCTGCACCCCCATGCCGGTCATAAGGTACCCGAACTTCCACGACATCTCCGCCGACCTCGATCCCGAGAACTTCTACCTCTTGGTGGGGAACGAGCAGGGTGACGAGGAACTCACACCGGTGAGCCTCAGTGATTACGTGTGGGGCCTTCGCGGCTACCTCCACGACCCCTCGGACTGGCCCGGCAGGAGGCTCGGTCTCTGGGCCCCGCGTGACAGCGTTGTCCTGGTGAGCGCGCAGGCGGTGTTCCTTCCCATCCCCGACGACGGCATGGCCACGTTCAACCCGGTTCTCTACAACTACCAGTCCTACGAGGGCGACCCTGCTGTACTGGCCATAGTTGCCACCCGCGAGGGGACGAGTGCTGCGATCATAGACAACTCGAGCGAATACGCGCCCGAGGGGTCGTGGGGGTGGGGCCAGCAGCTCTTCTTCAACTCTGACGGCCAGCGGGCCAGCTTCACGGGCACCAGGCTCAGCGACTTCGTTGAGGATGGCGGTTCGACCGGCGGCCAGTCCATCACAGCCGCGGGCGAGGAGGGGCTGAACATGGTCCTTCTTATCCAGATCCCCCTGCGCCAGAGG
>JAWOHL010000002.1:0-9755 GCA_046485185.1 Candidatus Fermentibacteraceae bacterium | reverse complement strand
CGCGCGCTGCACCGTTCTCAGGTGAGAGGCGGCCCGGGAACCTGAGGACGGCCCGCCCGCCCAGAAGCAGCCAGAACGCGAGAAACAACGCTGTTTCGGAAAGAGCCTTCAGGGGAATAGGGAAGACCGTTGCGACGGCGAGAGTTGCCAGGAGGGCCGTCAGCGGCCTCCACAGACCTCGGAGGAACCCGGTTGCACCGTGTTTCATGCGGCAGCCCCATCCAAGCGCCAGAGCCATCAGTCCTACTGAAAGGCACTGCAGGGCTGCCGCTGCTTCAATCCCGAACCTGCCCGTCAAGAGGAATAGCCCCGTGAGCTGGACGACAAGGGCCGCGCCAACGATGACCGGAACCCGTTTGAGCCGCTCTTCCGCCAGGTAGACCGCAAGGAAGAGGTGAAAAACGAAGGTGACCGGCACCAGAAGCAGAACGAGCCTGAAGGTCAGAAGGACTGTTGCCGCATCCAGCCCCCTGAGGTAGTTGCCGCCCCACAGAAGGGCAAGAAAGCGGTGGCCTGAGTTCCAGAGTGGTATGCACGCCAGGGCGGCGAGCGCCAGGAAAGCCTCGGTCATCCATGCAATGCGTGTCCTGACGTGCTCCCATCCCGCGTTGACGGCCCTGCACAGGTCGGGAAAGAGGGCGCCGGGAAGCAGCGTGGGTGCCACAAGAAGCACCAGGGGCTCATGGACCCTCACGCACTGCTGATAGGCCGCAACAGCCTCGTCTCCCAGGGCCGCCTTGATGAAAGTGCTGTCGAGCCTTTGCGCAGCTGCGAAGAACAGCCCCATAAGTCCAAGGGGCAGCGCTGACCTGAAGAGGTTCAGAAGGTTTCCCGCCTCAAACCTGGGAACCGGGACATAACCAGTCTTGAGAGCGGCGAAATAGCAGAAGGTGATCGACGGAAGGGTTCTGACCAGGTAACCGACGCCTGCGAACACCGGACCGGCTTTCACAGCAAGGGCGACCAACGCGATCATCACTGCAAAAAATCCAAGCGCCGCCCGGGAAACGGCTTCGAAGACCATTTTCTCGCCTGCCCTGAACCTGCTGTAGAATGTCTCGCAAAAACCGTCGAAAACAAAACCGGCTGAGACAAGGAAGAGCAGCTTCATCTGAAGGGCGTCGTAGCCCTGAAGCATCCCGAACGAGATGATGAGCGCCATGCCGGCAATAGAAAGGAAGAGCCTGAGCGTGAGAGCCTCGTCCACGAGGCGGTTGCCCTCCCCCGAGGAGAGCCTTCTCGTGACCAGCACCGAGACCCCCATGTCGCCCAGGAACAGAACAAGGACTCCCAGGGCCACCGACAGGGCCAGCCTTCCAAAATCGGCGTCTTCGAGGAGCCGGGAGTAGATCATCAGGGAAACAAGAAGCCCGGCTTTACCCGTGATCTGCCCGCCAAGCATCAGGATGCTGTTGGCCCTGCGGCCCTGGGGTTTCACTTACGCTTTCCCTGATAACTGACGCACATTGAGGTGACTACGGCCTGTAAACGTTGCTGGGGGCGTAGCCCACGGCTTTCAGCGCTTCGTTCCGCTTGACCTTCTTGGTGGTGGTCTTGGGGAGGTCTTCCTCGCTCACGATGAAGCCGGCTATCCTCTTGAAGAGCGGCGCGTCGTCGTTGAACTTCCGTACGGCGTTCCTCACCGCGTTCACTTCGTCCGCGGGGGTTATCTTGCGGCCCACACTCTCCGCTTCCTCGATGAGAAGGTCGCGGTTGGGGACGACCACGGCCCATATCTCCTCACCCTTGGCCTCGTCGATCTTCCCGAAGACCATGCTCTCGCTCACGTGGGAATTTCTGTTGAGTATGGTCTCTATCTCCTCGGGGTAAACGTTCTTGCCGTTCTTGGCGATGATCACGTTCTTCTTCCTGCCGGTGATGTAGAGGTATCCGTCATCGTCCATTTTACCGTAGTCGCCGGTGTGGAACCAGCGGTCGGGGGTGAGGACCTCGGCGGTGGCTTCAGGGTTGTTGTGGTAACCGAGCATCACGTTGGGGCCCCTTACCACTATCTCGCCGATGCCGCTTTCGTCAGGGTCATCGATGCGAACCGTGCATTCCGGCAGCACAAGCCCCACCGACCCCGGCCTGCAGGCGTTGTCACGGTTGACGGTAACTATCGGGGAGGTCTCGGTGAGGCCGTACCCTTCAAGTATCTTGAAACCGAGTTTCTGGAAGCCGCGGATAACCTCCGGGTCGATCCCTGCGCCGCCCGAGACAAAAAGCCTGAGCCCCCCGCCGAACTTCTGGTGCACCTGTGAAAAAAGCTTCTTCCTCAGTTTCTTCGCCCCGAAAAACTCGCCGATGCCCGAAAGGGTCGTGCCGACCCTGTACTTCACGGTGCCTCCCGGCGCGTTTTTGATGTTGGTCATGATGCGGCGGTACATGTTCTCCCACAGCAGCGGGACCCCGATAACCACCGTGGCCCGGGTGGCCACCAGGTCCTCCACCACGTAACGCAGCCCGTGGGCGATGGCGATGGTGCAGCCCGAGACCATTGGCAGAAGGAAGCCGCAGGTGCACTCGTAGCTGTGGTGAACGGGCAGCACCGAGAGGAAGATGTCTTCCTTCTTGATGGTAATGAGAGCCATGACCTGTCTCAGGTCGGAGATCAGGTTCTCCTGCGAGAGGACGACGCCCTTGGCCATCCCGGTGGTTCCCGACGTGTAGCAGATAGCCGCGGGGGCGTTCACGTCGAACGAGTCAGGCAGGATAGTCCCGCTTGACCTTCCGGCCCTGATTAGGTCGATCATGTGCCGGTGAGGGCTCTTCCCCCCCATGTTCATGGCGTAGTTGGTAACACCCCTGATGCCGGAGAAGACATCCATGAACCGGGGGTCGTGAACCGCCATGTTGGCGCCCGAGTAATGGACGATTGTGCGCATGTCCGCTGCGGGAAGCTCGCGGTCGATGGGAACTATAACCCCTCCCGCCCTTATCACGGCAAGGTAAGTGGTGCACCACTGGATGCTGTTGTCTCCCGCAACGGCCACCACTGGCCTGGGGTTCTGCGCAAGAAGCCCGCGGGCCATCCACTCCACATTGTTCCTGAGCTGGCTGTAGGTGACCGACCTGAAATGCCCCGGCTCGGCGGGTTCCAGTATCGCCGTCTTGTCGGGGTAGCGCCTGCAGACCTGCTCGATGGCCCAAGACAGGTTTTCGATCGGGGGGACCTGGAGCAGGGGACCGCCCGGGTAAGTTCTCATGATCCTCCTCAATCGCCAGGGAATGTGTTTTCGTCAGCGAATACCCTGAAACCCACGAAGGGGTAGCCCAACTCCGGGGAGAACTGCGCCAGAGAACCGGGTCCGCAGTCTTCGATGGAACTCAGCCAGCTTCCGCCGGCGGCGATCCCGGGCGACGCCGTCCACTCCCAGAGGTTCCCGGCAGTATCATAAAGCCCCCAGGGGTTTGCGGGGTATGTGCCCACGGGGGAAGCAGCCTCGAAACCGTCCTCTACATCGGGGTGTCTGTTGAGGATGCCCTCGGAGGAATCCGAGCAGTTGAACGTCCCGACAGCCGGAGCGTGTCTTCCCCCTGCCCCCGCTGCGAGCCGCCACTCCTCCGGCTCGGGAAGCCTGTAGGAGAGGCCGTTTCCGCTCGCGCCCGTAAGCCACCGGCAGTACATCTCCGCGCCGGCTTGGTTCATGCCGTGCATGGGAAGGTCCTCCATGCCGGAAACCGTCTCGTACCTGCCCGAATCGAGGTTGGCCACCACGGGAAGGGGCCAGTTGCACCTGAGGATGCTGTCGGTGAGCACTGTCCGCCCCGCGCGCTGCCAGCCGGTTCGCTCGAGGTCGGGGTCAACACCGTTTAAAAACAGGGTGAACTCCCGTACCGTGACTTCGTTCACCCCCGCAAGGAAGCCGGAAGAACCGGGGTGGAGATGCGAGCCCGGCACCCTGACCATCGGGGGGTTGCCCGGAATGAACACGGGCACCTGCCGGGTCAGGGTCACGAGTTCCGGCGTCAGAAGGGTGAGGGAAACCCTGTCGCTTATGCCGTTCTCACCGGTCAGGTGGATCTCGTAGCTTCCCGGGCCCGGCAGGGGTATCGTGCAGGGGGACATGGAAGAAAAACCCTCCCACGACACGGTAAGTCCCGCAGGTTCGGTGAAAACCGCAATTCCGCAGAGCCTTTCGAGGTAGACCACAATGGTGTCGGCCCCGGGGGTCAAGGTTGTGTCCACGGGCCTGAAGCCCTCGCGGGAGATCGTGAGCATCGTGCCCTCCATGTGCACCGGGACCGAGAAGGGCGACGTCATGGGGGGTGCTCCCCCCACGGAAACCAGGGCGCCGCGGGGAACGGTTACCACAACCGCCCTGTGGGTGGGGAAAAAGTCCAGTGCGAAAAGCCCCCCGATTAAGAACGCGCCAAGGATCCCAAGCAGGAGCAGAAGATGGGAGGGCTTCAATTAGCCGCTCCAGTCGTTCCGGAGCACTGCCCTGATGTCGGCCCCGAGCTGCCCCATGCGTATGTCCCTGATCAAACGCCTCAGCATGTAAGACGGCCTGAAATAGAACTTTCGGTGAAAGGCCGCGTAGAACCTCTGTATGGTGTCCCAGTCGAGGTTCTCGTGCTTCCAGACTTCAGTGGTGCAGTGGAAGTTGTACTTGTCCCAGTCACGCGAGAGTATCCTGCCCTCCCTCTCGATGAGCGTGAAGAGCGGCGAGGAGGGGAACGGCAGGGTCATGGATGCCTTGGCGTAGGTGAGGGGAAGGCTGCAGGCGAACCTGAGGTTCCGCCGCATGGTCTCCACAGTGTCCCCCGGAAGGCCAAGCATGAAGAATCCCACGGTCTCCAGCCCCTCTTCGTGGGCCATTACAACGGCGTTCCTCACGGTATCGGGGTCCTGGTGCTTGTTCACCCGGGAGAGCACTTCGGGCACCCCGCTCTCTATGCCGAACGACACCTGGTAACAGCCCGCCCTCTTCGCGAGCCTGAAGAACTCGCGGTCGACGTCCTTTACGTTCACACCCGTGGGAAGGGCCCAGGGCGCCCTGAAGCCCCTTTTCATGATCAGCTCGACCGTCTCCTTGGCCCTGGGGAGGTTCGCTGTGAAGTTGTCGTCCTTGAAGTGGATGTCGCGGAAACCCAGGTCGAGCATTCTGAACATCTCGTCCACCACCCGCTCACTGCTCTTGCTTCGAACCGAGTGGCCGAAAACACGCTGGCTGCAGTAGAGGCAGTGGTGGTTGCAGCCCCTGTTGGTCTCCATGTAGCCGACCGGGTTCTTCCTGCTCGCTATGTGGGGCGAGTGGTAGAAGCGCAGGTCGTGAAGCTGCCATGCCGGCAGCGGAAGGTCGTCGAGGTTCTCGATGAGCGGGCGGGGCGGGTTCATCACGAACTCACCGCTCTTGAGGTGGGCAACTCCCGGTATCTCCCCGGGATCCTTCCCCGAACAGATCTCACGCAGCGTATTCTCGCCTTCGCCCATGACGACCAGGTCGAACTCGGTCTCGCGAAGGACCTGCTCGGGAAGAGTGTTGGCGTGAATGCCGCCGCAGATCACGACCGCTTCGGGCAGGACCTCCCGGGCCAATGCCGCAAGCTCACGGGCCTCCCTGTAGAGAGGGGTCGTGAATGTCACCCCTATGAAGTCGGGCTTCCAGGATGTCAGTGTGTCGCGGTAGGCGTCCGGGGGGCGCCCCTCGATCATCAGGTCGGATATGCGCACCTCGTGGCCGTCCTCGAGCGCTGCGCCAGCCAGGGATGCCAGGGTTATGAAGGGTGCGCTCGTTATGGCGACCCTTATCTTGCTCTTTTGGTACACGCCGATGGCGGAGGGCGGGTTCACCAGCAGAAGTTTTGCCATTAAGGACCCTTTCAAAAAGCCGTGATGCGGGAACCGGTATGATAGAAGAAGTTGCGCTTCCGCGCCAGTTTTCGGTGCGGGTTTCCCGGGAGCGTTCCCGTGGTTATAGTCATCCCATGAAAACGCAGATGATCCTCGCGGCGGTCCCGGCCCTGAACGAAGAGGCCACAATAGCCGGCGTTCTCGCGGGTATCCCGCGGGAGATCGACGGTCATCCCGTAAGGGTGCTTGTGGTTGACGACGGCTCCACCGACAGCACGGCGGAACTTGCACTGGCAGCGGGAGCGTTCGTGATCTCCCACGGCAGGAACATGGGGCTGGGTGATGCCTTCCGGACAATGCTGGGCTTCGCACGTGAGGGCGGATACCACTTCCTGGCCACGATAGACGCAGACGGCCAGTTCGACCCCGGGCATCTTCCCATACTGGCGGCCCCGGTCCTGTCCGGGCGGTTCGACTTCGCCACCGCCAGCCGTTTCGCCGACCCTTCACTAACGCCCCGCATGCCCCGGCTGAAAAGAATGGGCAACCGCTGGGTTGCCCGCCTGGTCAGCCGTTTGAGCGGCATCAGCGTGAAGGACGCAACGTGCGGTTTCAGGTTCTACGGCCCCCGTGCGCTGGACAAGGTGTCATGCCTCTCCAGGTTCACCTACACGCAGGAAGTCGTGATCGACCTTGCCATGAAGGGCATGCGCATCCGTGAGGTCCCCCTGTCGATAAGGGGGGAACGGGCATCGGGAAAATCCAGGATCGCCGGTAACCTGTGGAGGTACGCGGTCCTCTCCACCGAGGCCATGTACTCGGTGGCCCACGGCCACTCCCCCTGGCGGGTGTACGGCGGGCCGGCCCTGTTCCTCATGGGGCTGGGCATCGTGATGGACACTTTCGTTTTCGCCCACTGGCTCTCGACGGGAAGGGTGACGCCCTTCGCGGGGATGGGCATTGGCGGGCTTTTCCTTATCACCTTCGGCATCCTGCTGCTGCTTTTCGCCTCGGTTGCCGACATAGGCAGCTCGAACAGGAAACTTCTGGAAAGCCTTCTCGAGACCGAAACCAGAAGGAAGCGGGAGCAGTCGCCCGCGGCTTCCCGCGATTCGATCTAGGAGAGATCATCCTGGAAAGCTTTGGCCCGGAAGTTCATGATGGATTCATCATTGAAATGTCAAATGAAGGCTATGATTTTTCGATTTCATGGACAAGAGTCGGGTCTGCGTCAAGTCCGCTCCGCCTCGACCATCCCGTTCGGGTAAACAATGTCTATGAGAAGGTTGTCCGTTCCATTGCAGGAAAAGGGCTGATCGAACTGGATCGTCAGAGTGCTGCCGGCTCCCCCGTAAAGGGGAAGGGAATCGATGAACACAACCTCTTCGGGCGTTCCGGGGGCAACGTTGTCGGTGAATGTCTCTGAAAGCTCATCGATCGTCACGTGGGCCATCTTCATCGAGAAGTCGCCTGCCCAGCCGTATCCCCCGTTCGGGCGTACATAGGTGATGCTTTCGATCGTGCATGGAAACCCGATATCCTCCTGAAGCACCACCACCTGGCAGTGCTGAAGGTAGTCTCAGGTGTCGAAGGGTGATGGGAAAACCGACTCCATTGCACCAATCTCCACCGTTCCGGCGGTAAGGGCGGCAAGGATGGTGAGGATCGGCAGAAGGCTTTTCATAAGGTTCCTATCGAGCCCGGGAACACCTTACAGTAAACCCGGTTCCCAGTCAATGTTTGGCCTGGGCGGGTCGTTCAGAACGTCCAGGGTCTCACCCGAAGAGTATTCCCTCCCCCGGAAGCGTACGCGGGCCTTCTCCGGATCGTGCCGCAACGGGGGCTCATCCTTCACGAAGGGGTCGTAGAACTTGGTTTTCAGGGTGTCGCGCCAGCCCTCCGGGGTGGTGACGTTGTGAAGAAGCCTTTTCTCCCCGGGGATCCTGGGCCAGAAAACGTTGTTCCAGAACAGAAGGTATCTGGGGTCGCTGAACACATCGTCCCAGGTGATGCCCATGAAACCGGCCATGAAGCGGTGGCTGTTTTTTAGCTTGGCAATGCTGTCGTCGTTGGGTCCGAACGATTCGATGGCCTGTGCGCATGCCGGAAGAAGACCGATGACCTCGATGTAAAGCGAGTCCCATTGGTGCTCGGTGTTGGAGAGGGCCGCCATTTTCGTCCCCTCGAACTCAAGCTCGGTGAGTGTGGAGACACGCTCATACGTGCTTGCGGCGAGCCTCTGCTGGAAGTTCACCGTGGGAGAGAATATGCTTTCCGCCTGCTCGAGGGTTGCCAGCGCCGCATCGCGCAGGGGGATTCGGCTCATGTCGAGCAGGACAGTGTCCTCCATCAGAAGTGTATTGAAGTGCAGGGCGTTCAGGGCCTGCCGCTCGAGTTCGAACACTCTGTCGTAGAAAATCTTCTGCTTCTCCCTCTCACCGGGCGGGAGCGAGTCGAAGGCCATGTGGTAACCTGCCGCAGCAACGGCTGCGGGGGGGATGCCGTCAACCGCTTCAGATTCGCCCTTCATGGCCTCGAGTTCCCGTGCGGGAAGAGGCGGCTCGGAGGCAAGTTCGCCGATGAGCGCCGCGACCTGTGCGAATCCGGGATCCATGCAGATGCCGGCCATGTCGGCGCCGCTCTCTGCCGAGGCGACAAGCCCGTCCAGAAGCTGCTTCGCTTCTATGAGCTTCCCGTTCCGGGGGCCCAGGCTTGATTCGTAGTTCCGTATGGAAAAGCCAAGTCCGTCGAGCATCTGCTTCAGTGTGCTATCCATCTGCGAACTCCGTGTACTTCTCTTCCAGAAAGGCCATCTGGCGGTCGGTGAAGGGAAGAAGGTCACGATAGGGGCTGTGGGTCATCAGCCTGTGCCAGGTAAACCCGGGGTCAGCCTCACACATCTGCCGCCTGTACTCCCTGAACTTCACCAGGGAGCGGTTCTGGTCATCCCCGCCGGGATTGTCGGTGCAGAGGTGAAAAAGCGCCTCGACCATTGGAACCACTGCGTTTATGGCCCGGTTTTCGTTCATGCCCATGGAAGTGCCCGCCTCGAAATCTTCCAGCTTGCGGCTCAAGTCGGCGTGGGTTTCGGCGGATTCGATAACTATAAGCCGCTGTCTGTCCTCTTCGGCCTTGCCTTCGTGACCGAGCATGTCGTAGATGTGGGCCCTGTTTGCATACCTGTCCGCCGCGTTCGCCTTCGCGGACGAGACCATGTTGCCGGTCTGCCGGACCCGCTCCATGAAGGCGCCGGGTGAGCCTGCCTCCTCAAGCATCTCGAGGTAGTGATGGCAGTCTTCGATGAGCGCGCGGTGGAGTTGGGGCTTACTGCCGTACTTCTCGAGCTGGGCGGTGAAGTATCTGCGCTGCAGTTCCATGGGGTCTGTCACAGCCCCTCCCCTCGTCTTTGCTCCTAACAGGTGTCAAGCGCGGGTCAGCTGGCTGTCACCCTCACCGTCTCCCTGGCGATCATGAGTTCTTCGTTGGTGGGTATGACAAGCACCTTCACCCGGCTATCAGGGGTGGAGATGATCTTCTCTTTGCCCCTGACCAGGTTGGCCACCGGGTCGATCTTGATGCCCAGGGTCTCCTGGTTGCCGCACACCATCTCCCTGATCTCGGGGCCGTTCTCGCCGATACCGGCGGTGAACACGATACCGTCCAGCCTTCCAAGGGTTGCTGCGTAGGCGCCTATGTACTTCCGTACCCTGTCGACGAACATGTCGAGGGCCAGGGTGGCCATCTCCTCGCCGCGCTTGAACGAGGCGTCCTCGATGTCACGCATGTCGTTGGAAATGCCCGAGATGCCCAGGATGCCGCTTTCACGGTAGACCATTTTCATGACCTTTTCAAGTGACCAGCCGTGCCGTTCCATCAGTTCGAAGAGGGCGGCGGGGTCGATATCGCCGCACCGGGTACCCATCATGAGCCCGCAGAAGGTCCCGAAACCCAGGCTGGT
>JAWOHL010000096.1:0-4774 GCA_046485185.1 Candidatus Fermentibacteraceae bacterium | reverse complement strand
AAGAAAGCTGAACTGGGTATAAAGACCGGCGAGACCGGTGAGGAACCACGTGACCGGTAGCCAGATCCTGCCTTTCCACGGCACTGCTGAAAAGAGAAGGAACCAGAGAGAAAGGGCTGCTGGCAGGCCGTACACCCACGCTTCCTGACCCAGGGAAACCGAGAACGGGGAGAGCACCCAGGTCATGGCGGCAAGGAAGGAATTTTTAGTGTCCTTCAATATCCGGCGGGAGAGCAGGAACATCGGGACTACCCCGGACGCCACTGCCAGGGCGTTGAAGAACCTGACCCCGGCGGGGCTGTTGCCCGCTGTCGCCGCTGAAGCCCTCATGAGCAGGAACGCTCCCGGAGGGTGGGGTGTTGACCTGGATGAGAGCTCCATAACCTCGGAAAGGGGCCTGTGCATCAGACCCGCTGCGTACGCCTCGTCGACCCAGTAGCTCTTGCGGTTGAGAAGGAAGAGGTGGGTGAACAGGGACAGCACCGTCAGAAGTGCGGCTATTCTCAGGGTTTCTCTCTGCATGGCGCTGAAGATAAGGGGGGGTTCCCCCGGGGACAATCCCGGGTTATTCATTCGACATGATGAGCCTTGCGTTCTTTCTTCATGTCCTGCCGCCTGACCAGGCAGCCCCGAAGTCCGCCGACCCTCTCTGCGACCGGGATTCAGCGCAGGAGGCGCTCTTGATCCTTTCTGAACACGACTGGACCGGAGATCCCAGGGCCGATCTTCTGCTCATGACAAGTTCCGATATGACATGGCCGCTACAGGGAAGCACCCCGCTTCCCGATCTGCGGGCTGCTGAGTTCACGCTTCTTCTTTCCGGTGGGACTTTGGGGTCTCCGTTGGCGCGTTCTCTGAGCATCTCCGGGGCCCGGCTGAAAGGCGCAGACGCTTGATCAACTGGCCTGCCTGGGATATGGAACTGCTTCGTGTGGTCAACCTCGACCTTTCACATCCCATCCTCACCGGGGCCATGCTTTTCGTCACCGAGGCCGACAACTGGATGCCCCTGGTTCTTATCGGAGCACTTTTGCTGTTGTTCAGCGGCCGCAACCTTCCGCGCTTCTCGGGAAGCGTCTTCCAAAGGCGCAATCCCAGGGCGGTTCTTTTGGGGCTGCTGGTGTGTGTCGCAGTTTCAGACCCCGCGGCTTACCAGCTCAAGAAGGTCGTGGGGAGGATCAGACCATGCAGGGATGATGATGTGGCTGGATTTCTGGACTGCAGGCTCTACTCACCGGGCAGACTGTCCTTCCCCTCGAACCACGCCGCCAATTCGGCTGCCATTGTCGTATTCCTCTCATGCTGCTACCCCCCGCTGTCGGTTCCCGCTGCGCTGCTGGCCTTTCTTGTAGGCTTCAGCAGAGTGTACCTGGCCGTTCATTACCCACTTGACGTGATCGCGGGCTGGCTCCTCGGTTCGTTTGTGGGGCTGTGCGTGTTCCTGATGTTCCGCCGGCCACTTCAAAGCATTGGTCTTTCGGGGTTCGCAAACAGGTTCCGCTACAGGCAGAAGGTTGTCGAGACTGAACCGTCCTGTGAGTGGAGACTGTGTTCCTGGACCAGTCACGACGGGCTGCCGGTAACGGGATGGCACCTGCCCGGAGAGCAGACCCTGTTCGTATTCGTGCACGGGCTGGGGGGGAACTGTACATCCCGGGTTCCGCTGGCGGAGGAGCTGCACAGACGGTATGGCTGGGCGGCCCTTCTTGTTCCTTTGAGAGGGGATTCGGGTCACCCGGTGCCCGTGACGTCCGGTGGCGTGCTCGAGCCCCTCGACATCCTGGGTGCCCTGGCCTTTGCCGGAGAACTGGGTTTTCCATCCGGGAAGTGCCTTCTGTACGGGGTTTCCATGGGCGGCAGTGCGGCCCTGAAGGCCTGCGCCCTGGCGGGCGACCTCATACCCGGTCTTCTCGTGATCCATGGAGCCTACTCGCGCTTCTTCAGTTCAGCCCGCCACAGGCTTGGAATGCACCGGGCAGGCCTTCTGAGGCTTCTCATTCCCCGGACGACTTCGGCTGACCTTGCTCTGTTCGACACCCGTCTTTACGCCGCCCTTTCTCCACCCCCTTTACGGGTCGTGTATATTTCCGGTGAAAGGGACGTGACATGTCCCCTTATACACGGAGAGGAGATAATGGCCCATTTCCCAGGCAACAGCGTGATGATCCTCAGGGGCGAGACCCATCCGGGGTTCGGCAATGCCTGCAGTCCGGAACTACTTGCGGCATTCGGAACTATTCGGACTGCGCATCTTGAAGACACGCCGGCTCAGGGGGACGGGATCCAGTTATGAGCATATACAAGCAGGCCAACGAGCTTTCGCAGGCGCTATCCAGCCTTCTTCGCAGGCTCGAGCAGTCCATGAACGAGGTGGACGGCGTTCCCGTGAACAACAAGGAAGAGTACGAGCACTTCCAGAGCCTCATCTGCACCGCCGTTTTTCTTCAGAAAGACCTCGACGATTTTCTGGAGAAAGCAATGGTTCTCGGAGACCAGGGCCGTGAAGGCCCGGTTGAGATAATGGACTTCACCGGCGAATGGGACAGGTTCGACTGAACGTTTCACTCCCTGAAACGCCGTCTCACATTCACCAGAACCAGTACGGCAAAGCCGATTATCACAAAGGTGAGTATCAGCCCGCCGCACAGCCCCGTTGTTTTGTCCATCACCGCGATCGGGCCGCCGAAGACGGGCATGCTGATCCATCCGAACCCCGTATCCCTCCACTCGACCACGGTAGTGTCGGTTACCGAGTGAAAGCGGCCGTTCCTTCTGTAACTCCATCTGCTTTCAGGGAATACCACGCGGTAACCCGTGCTCGTTTCTTCTAAAACCCTTCTTCCCGGTGTGACGCTCATCGAAACCACCCCGGAGAGGAAAGAGCGGATGCTGTCCGGCGCCGGGTGATCCACCAGCCCGGTCTCAACCCAGTAATCGGCTTCGGAAAGCGCAAGTCGCTCCAGAAACCCCTCGGGAGAAGAGGCATCCGGGGCGGCGCCGACCATCACACAAAAGAAAAGTAGCAAACCTGACATATCCCCTCACCTTTCCTCCGGGTGAGAAACAATACAACACAGGAAACCGCACGGCATCCGGTCCACCTGCCCATCGGTTCTAAACCGTTGACGGACAGTGATCTGAACCAAGCCATTGACACCATGAAAAGCGCTGTGCATATACCCCCCCGCTTCAGAAAATCTTGTCTTTCGAAGGGCATTGACAGTCCCCGAAAACAATACAAGAATTGAGGCTCGCGTCGGAACGACGCATGTTGATTGAAAAGCCCTGTTCATGAAGGTCTGAGAGGCCTAGTCCGCCTGGTTACACCAGGGGGGTTGACGGCTCAGTAAGACTTCATTAGAATTCGGCTCGCGCCGGGAAGGCGCCCGATGATTGAAATCCTGGGGAAGACCAAAAGGCATTGAAACGCGAGAACCATGTCGGTTCCTCGATGCGCTCCAAAAGGGCGCTGAGAGTGCTTTAGCACCGACGGTAACCTATAGCCGTCGGGGACCAGAATAAAACAATAGGAAAACAATCCGAAAAATATACGGAGAGTTTGATCCTGGCTCAGGACGAACGCTGGCGGCGTGGATAAGGCATGCAAGTCGAACGCGAACGGAGTGACTAATTCGTTAGAAGCTCCTAGTAGAGTGGCGAACGGGTGAGTAACGCGTGGATAACGTGCCTCTCAGTGGGGAATAACACAGGGAAACTTGTGCTAATACCGCATACGTCCTTCCGACCCAGTTGGAATGATGAAAGGTGGGGACCTTCGGGCCTGCCGCTGAGAGATCGGTCCGCGTCCCATTAGCTTGTTGGTGGGGTAATGGCCTACCAAGGCAGTGATGGGTAGCCGGCCTGAGAGGGTGACCGGCCACACTGGGATTGAGATACGGCCCAGACTCCTTCGGGAGGCAGCAGTCGAGAATCTTCCACAATGGACGAAAGTCTGATGGAGCGACGCCGCGTGAGTGATGAAGGCCCTACGGGTTGTAAAACTCTGTCAGGAGAGAAGAATCGCCGGGGTGCCAATACCACCCTGGTCTGACGTTATCTCCAGAGGAAGCTCCGGCTAACTCCGTGCCAGCAGCCGCGGTAATACGGGGGGAGCAAGCGTTGTCCGGAATTATTGGGCGTAAAGGGCGTGTAGGCGGCCTGGTCAGTCGAATGTGAAATCCCACGGCTCAACCGTGGAATTGCGTTCGATACTGCCTGGCTTGAGTATGTGAGAGGTGTGCGGAATTCCTGGTGTAGCGGTGGAATGCGTAGATATCAGGAAGAACACCGATGGCGAAGGCAGCACACTGGCGCAATACTGACGCTGAGGCGCGAAAGCGTGGGGAGCAAACAGGATTAGATACCCTGGTAGTCCACGCTGTAAACGATGGGTACTGGGTTTCGGGGGTCTCAACCCTCTCGGAGCCGTAGCTAACGCGTTAAGTACCCCGCCTGGGGAGTACGGTCGCAAGGCTGAAACTCAAAGGAATTGACGGGTTCCCGCACAAGCGGTGGAGCATGTGCTTTAATTCGAGGCAACGCGAAGAACCTTACCTGGCCTTGACATGGGAGCTCCGCCTTCGGGCGGGGTTAGCCCTGTGAAAGCAGGGCCCTCCTTCGGGACATATGGACAGGTGCTGCATGGCTGTCGTCAGCTCGTGTCGTGAGATGTTGGGTTAAGTCCCGCAACGAGCGCAACCCTTGTCCCGTGTTGCCAGCACGTAATGGTGGGGACTCTCGGGAGACTGCCGGCGGGAAGCCGGAGGAAGGTGGG
>JAWOHL010000017.1:0-21653 GCA_046485185.1 Candidatus Fermentibacteraceae bacterium | reverse complement strand
CTGGGTGACCCTGCCCTGCTTTTCGCCCCGGCTCAGCTTGGCGTGGAAGAGGGAGAGGGTTTCGGGCCGGGTTCCAGCCCAATTCTCGGAAACCCCAGCCCCAACCCCGCAAGGAACAGCGCTTCGGTTTCCCTCACCATGCCGATCCCCGGCGTGGTTGAGATGACCCTGTACGACCTTTCCGGCCGCGCCGTGAGAAGCATTGGCCGGGAAACGGTGTCATCGGGCCTCCACACATTCAACATCAACACCGCGGGGCTTCCCGCGGGGATCTATCAGGTGATGGCTCAGACAGGTTCCGGAATCGACGCTGTTTCGCTAGTGGTCCTTCCCTGACCCTGATCAGAACAGCCCGGTAACCTCGCCTTCGGCGGAGATCTCCATGGTCTCCGCCGCCGGCGTTCTGGGCAGCCCCGGCATGCGCATGATGTCGCCTGTTACGGGCACGAGATAACCCGCACCCGAACTGATAACTATCTCGCGCACGGTGACGATGAAGTCCTTGGGCCTTCCCAGAAGGTCGGGATTGTCCGAGAGAGAATTCTGGGTCTTGGCTATGCACACCGGCAACCCCGCGTACCCGTGCTTCTCAAGCAGCCTCAGGTCCTCCCTTGCATCAGGTGTGAAACTGATGTGGGAAGCGCCGTATATCTCTCTGGCAATTTTTCCGATCTTCTCCTCCACAGGCAGCGCCCAGTCGTAGAGGGGTTTGAATTTTTTCCCGGGGCAGTTCGAGGCTTCCATCACCTTCAAGGCGAGATCGGTCATTCCATCACCACCCCGCAAAAAACCCTCACCGATGGCTACAGGCAC
Organism: Candidatus Fermentibacteraceae bacterium; assembly: GCA_046485185.1. Taxonomy (GTDB): domain Bacteria; phylum Fermentibacterota; class Fermentibacteria; order Fermentibacterales; family JCC-6; genus UBA6080. The sequence continues at coordinate 20,840 of JAWOHL010000017.1, read as the reverse complement.
TGAAAGGCCGTCGCAACGGTCGGTGACAACCTTCAGTTCCTCCGTGGTGTCGCCTGGAAACCTGTTCAGGCAAACAACGGCCGGCACCCGGAATTTGCCGATGTTCTCGATGTGCTTCTCCAGATTCGCAAGCCCCCGGGCAACAGCCCCGGGGTCAGGAATTGAAAGGTCCTTCTTCTTAACTCCGCCGTGCATCTTCAGCGCCCGGCAGGTTGCCACCAGCACCACTGCGCACGGGGCGAACCCTCCGTAGGGACAGGTGATGTCGAAGAACTTCTCGGCGCCAAGGTCGAAACCGAAGCCGGCCTCGGTCACCGTCCATTCAGCGTGAGCCATGGCCATCCGTGTGGCGATGATGGAACTGCAGCCGTGCGCAATGTTCGCGAAGGGCCCGCCGTGCACGAAGGCCGGAGCGCCCTCGAGGGTCTGCACCAGGTTGGGTTTTATGGCATCCTTCAGAAGCAGGGTCATTGCCCCGGCCACTCCGATGTCACGGGCCATGACCGGCTGGCCGGCACTGGTGTAACCCACAAGAATCCGGTCGAGCCTCTCGTGCAGATCGGCAAGGTTCCGGGAAAGGCACAGGATAGCCATGACCTCGCTGGCGGCCGTTATGTCGAAACCGGTTTCGCGGGGGACGCCCTGCCTTCGTCCTCCAAGGCCGATGACCACAGAGCGCAGGGACCTGTCGTTCATGTCGATCACCCTGCGGAGACTCACCGTGCGGGAATCGAGATTGGACGGGCTCCCCCAGTACAGGTGGTTGTCAAGCGAGGCGGCCAGGAGGTTGTGGGCGGCTCCCACCGCATGGATGTCGCCGGTGAAGTGGAGGTTGATGTCCTCTGCGGGAACGACCTGCGAGTATCCCCCCCCGGCCGCCCCGCCCTTCATGCCGAAAACAGGCCCCAATGAAGGCTCTCGGATGGCGCAGCACGCCGTTTTTCCCAGTTTGCGAAGCCCGTCGGCAAGGCCGATGGTCGTAGTGGTCTTCCCTTCGCCGGCAGGGGTGGGGGTGATGGCGGAAACCAGGATCAAGCTGCCCCTTTTTTCGGTTTCAGCGGGCTCGAGATCGATCTTCGCCATGTATCTGCCGTAGTGCACCAATCGATCCGGCGCAACTCCCAGCACCCCGGCGATCTCTTCTATCGGCCGCATTACGATCCTGGCGGCTATTTGGGAATCGGATGGAAACGCCATGACATCCCTTCTTCCTAGAAGCCGTTCGTGCTTGTCTTCTCGGGAGGTTCGACTGTCACCCGCTCCCTGGAAGGGTGGATAACCTCTTCAAGGGTGGCCCCGGCCGGAAGACCGAAACCCGCCAGGGCATAGACGGCGTAGGCAGGAACCCCTTTGATCGTGCCGGATACAACACACTGCGCCGTACCCGAGGATTCGGCCCGCTCCCTGGCTTTGCGGATGGCCTGGTTCAGATCGTACATTATCATGCCGCCTCCCTGATGGTATAATGGGCATTAACAGGGTCGCGGGCAAGAAAGGGAACATGAGAACGAAAATTCTGCTTCTTCTGACCGCGGGGCTGCTCCTTTTTGGATGCACCCCCGGCAGCGGAGGCGGTTGAGGAGCGTATCGAGCCGGAGGGGTCCTCCAGCCCGAAACTTCCGAACCCACCGAGACCTCCCGTTAGTAAAGAGGGAGGGCGAAGCCCTCCCTCCAACGGCTTGACTCAGCGCATGCCCCGGTGGGGTGGTGCCATCCCCTCCCCGGGACAGTGCCTTTCTTCAAGCCTTCTGCCGTGTTCTTCCCGCATGGCGGCCAGTTCGTCCAGCTGCTCACGGGTGAGTATCCCGTGGATCTCGGCAAGCGCCCCGGCGATGATGCCGTTCGCAAGCCGCATCTTCTCGAGCCTCTCACCGAGCATCGACTCGAACTCCCGCGAGTTGAACTCACTCGAGCAGAAGTACTCCATGAATGCGGGTCTCTCCTCTTCCCGGTCCGCTATGCCGGCAAGCTCAGCTTCCATGTCCTCCATGACCCCGTGGATCAGGTCCCTCTGGGAATCGGAAAGGTCCAGCCGATGGATCGCCTGCATGAAGCGGCCGAATACGGGATGCCCTTCCCTCTCCCCGGGACCACCACCCATGGGCTGGGCGGACGCCAGAGAGGATGCGAGCAGCATGGTTGCCGTCACCATCCACATTGTCTTTTTCAAAACTGTCTCCTTTCGTGCTTCGGGCACGCATGGAAGATGGTTGATGGAGCATTCGCCCGTGTTGCGGGAATGTAACGGAATGTAACAACAGGGTCGCTGGCTCACAGCCCGGACAATTGGTATGGTTCGATCTCATTCACGCGGGAGCGATAATGCCTGAACACCTGAAACCCACCATTTTCGTTGACGCCGACGCCTGCCCGGTGAAGCAGGAGATATACCGGGTCGCTGCCCGGTACGGCCTTCTTGTCAGGGTGGTGTCCAACTCGTGGATGCGCATTCCCGACTCGGACCGTATCGAACTCGAAGTGGTGGAAAAGGGTGAAGGCGTGGCGGACGACTGGATAGCCGAGCACTCGGGGCCGGGCGATATCGTGGTAACAGGCGACATCCCCCTGGCCTCCCGGTGCCTGAAGAACGGATCAGCGGTTCTGGGCAACACGGGCAGGCCCTTCACGGAAGACAACATAGGCGACGTGCTGGCCACCCGGAACCTGTTCGCCGACCTCAGGGAACAGGGCATGACCATCAGGGGTCCGTCTCCCATGAGCGGACCTGACCGGTCGCGGTTCCTTCAGGCCATGGATGTGCTTGTGAACAAACTGCTGCGTGATGCGATCAGGAAGGCCGGGGCGCCACAGGGCACCCCGGCCGAACCCGTCAGAACCCTGCGGTGACTCCCAGGTTTATAAAAGCCACGTTCTTCTCGTAATGGTGCCCGGCGTAGTTGCCGGTTCCTTCGCCGTCCTCAAGGAACGCGCTGGCTGCCGAGAAGACCACTCCCACGTTCTCGGTGGCCGCGTAACGAACACCGCCCCCGAGCATTCCGTAGTTAACCATGTACTCGAAGTCGGTGAAGGTCTCGGGACCCCCGCCCAGGTCGGAGTACAGGTAACCAAGACCCAGCTCGAACCTGGGGCTTGCCTTCCACTGAACACTGGTTCCGGCCTCCCACCCGTCTTCGTACTGGTCGGAAAGGCCGTCGTCCATGCCCTGGTCGGCGGCACCGGTAAAGTAGTAGTTCCCCATCACGCCCATGGTCACTGTGGGCTTTACGGCGAACTGCATGCCCATGCCAAGGACCGCCGGCAGGTCGCGGCGCTGAAGGGCGCCGTCGGCCAGTTCGGGGATGAGGAGCGCCCATGTGTTCTGCGCGGTTTCGGCTTCCCACTCGAGGGGGGTGCTTGTCTCGTAGCGAACCGCCACGTTGACCCCGCTGACGGGCATAAAGTTAACGCCGATTATCCCGGCCATGCCGGAAGCCTCACGTGTGCACTCCAGAACGGCTTCGGTTGAGCCGACTACCGTTCCGCTGTCGATGTTCACTATTGCGAATTCTGCGCTGGCCTCGTAATCACGAACGCCCTTGGTGAACCTGCCGGCAAGTGAGGCGGAGAGGGCGGGGGTGATTGCGTAAGCAGCGCCAACGGTCCCCGCGTAGTAGGCTGCGCCCGCCTCGATGTAACCGTCGGTCATCATGGCCATGTAGCCGGGCCCGTACTGGTACTGGACAAGACCGGTCTGGAGGACCGGCATTATGGGCAGCCCGTTCTCGTATTCGAGGGTTCCGCCGCCGGCGGGAATGGTGAAAGCGCCGAAGGCTGCGAGGTCACCGGTCCGGTACACCGCGTACACGTTGGGCAGGAAGGGGGTGGGCCTGGTGGTCTCGTACTCGGTTTCTTCCGTTGACCCCAGGGGAACCGCGGTTATCACGTAATCCTTCGCGATGTACTGGGCGCTGGCGTTCATATGGAAGCCCTCGTCGAGGTGAACGAGACCTGCGGGGTTGTAGGTCACTAGATCGGCCCCGTCAACCGCGGCGTTCCTTGCCACAGCCATGAAATAGTCGGCGCTTCTTCCACCAAGGTAGTCGATGTGCCCCGCGTACGCGAAAGATGCCGCCAGGCCTGCAAAAAATAAAACCTTCCTCATTCAGTCCTCCCCCTTGTTTTGGAAACTCAGAACCCCAGAAGCAGAATCCTCGGATAATCCGGCGGGTCTTCCTCGAAAGCCGCAATGCCGTAGGGAGTGACGACAAAGGTCCAGGGTCCCATGTGTAGAGGCCCCGAAGCCGTGCCAAGCCATTCCCCGGTCGTGATGTCGAACAGGTCAAACACGGGCTGCCCTCCGTGACCCCTTCTGGCCCATAACCTTCCTTCAGAGTCAACCCCAAGTGAAGTTACGGCGAAGTGGAACTCCGAAGGAGAGTATTCCCCACCGGCCATGGCCGGGCCTCCCCTGCCCATGCCCAGCATCTGCTGACGCCTCTGCTCGTAGAGCTCCATCTCCACCTCCAGTTCCTCCGGAGTCTTGGGAACGGGGGAGTAGTCCGGACGGGTCAGGGATGCCTGGCTGTTCCCGTTCAGGTCGAACGCCAGGATCTCGTAGCTTTCCGATGCAAGGGGAGAGTAGTAGACTGTCGAATCCATAACCTCTATGGGCGGGTCGGGCTCCATGAACCGGGCGGCCATCTGCTCCGGGTCGAAGCGGCTCCACTCCTCAAAGAACACCACTGCGGGCGATGGGCTGTCCAGCTTCCATCCAGCGAGGGCTTCGCCATTGGTTCCCTGCTCCCTGTTGAAGAGCCCCTGGTGTCCCACCACCAGCTCGCCGCAAGCGTCGATTGTGAAAGGCGCCCTGGGGGTGAATCCCATCAGTGTCCCGGCATGACCCGTGTCCGGGTGAAAAAGCTCGAACTCCCCGGCCCTGGGGTCGGTTATCACGATAACCCCCGAACCAAGAACAGCCATGTCACGGCTGCTAAGAAGCTCTCCTGGGCCATCTCCCGGGCCTCCGTACTCGGAAAGGAACTCCCCGAATGCGGAGAACACCCGCAGCGTCTGACGGTTGGAATCCAGGACGAGCAACCTGCCGTCCGGCAGGAACTCGACCGAGGCTATCACACCAAAGACAAACCTCTCGTCACCCAGTTCGATCCCAACTGAATCCAGGGGAGTCAGAACAATGGCCGATGAGGCCTCTTCCAATGGGCCTTCGGGCGCACCGCATCCGAAGAAGACCACCAGGACTAAAACGGACAGGGAAAGTGTTTTCATGGGACTCCTCCGGGTTTATGCCGGGCACCATAACAGTTTTTTCAACCCGGCACCAGAGAAGCACGCCGGTTCAGAGGCTCAGTTTCTCCAGAAGGCGACCCGCAATGGCGCGGTTCGCCGCAGGGTTCACATGGGCGCCTGAGTGGTCGATGTAGACTTCATCCCCCTCTTCATCAAAAATCCCCGCAAGGGAGGTGAAGGGCAGTGAGTCCGTCATGCTGTTCTCGTAGAGTGCATAAGCAGCGCAGAGCAGCTCCCTGAATGCGGGATCGGCTCCGGCAATGAAGAACTCCTCACCGCCATGGACGATCGATCTTTCGAAGTCGGTCAGGCACTTGTCTCCGTACCAGACCGTCGGCTGCCATACGAAGAGGCACCTGAAGCCGTAGCTCTCAGCAAGGGAGCGCACCACCTCACAGTTCCCGAAATAGGTTTCCACGATGTCACAGGCCAGGGAATCGGGGTCGATGCCCATGGTTCTGTAGGTCGTAAGGTTCTCGACCCTTAATGTGGTTTCGTTGATCCTTCCCCTGAGCGATGAGAGAAGAATGAATGAGTTGGTGTTCATCAGAATCGCCCTGAGCGGCGAAACCGGGGCGTAAGCTTCGGGACGCCCCTCCACCCGGGCTGCGATAACCTTCTGAGAGTGGTGACCTCCCGCGGCGCCTGATTCGTACGCTCCCCATACATCGTTGAACCCATCGAAAAACACTACACAATCGGGCACGTTGCCCGCCCTGAGCTGCAGCACCAGTTCAACCAGTTCCTGGGAGGAAGAATGGGCCACCTGCGCGAAGTTGCTCACCGCAACGGGTCGGGGCATCATGCAGTTCATGTCGGCCTGAAGAAAGCACGCGATGGTGTTCGAGTCGGATACCCCGACTCCCCACATGGCCGACCCCCCGAACAGGAATACCCTGTATGCCCCCGGGTCATCTGAGGAGCCAGGCACCAGTCTGAAGTTGTCGTCCGTAATCGTCACACTGTCGCAGTTCATAAGTGGATTGGACCGCCAGACCACGAAAGGGGCATAGACGCCCTGAACCACGTTGGACTCGAGTTGTTCCAGATGTCCCTCGGAGACCTTTCTGGAGTGGATCCTCATGCTCTCAGGGTTCAGGGTCTTCAGCAGAACAAGCGAGACCACCTCCAGCAGCACGAGGAAGACTATCACGTTGAGAACGACAAGGGCCACACCCCGGTAACAAACCGGAAACTTCCGGCCAAGAAGACCGGCTGACACTAATGCAAGCCCGGCGAGAAGAAAGCCGATCTGGTTTCTGCTCATACCTCCTTCGGCGCTAAGGCCTGCCATGTCCGAAAGAAACGCCACGGCGATCATAAGAACGCCAAGGCACAGACTTACTCCTCTGAGGAGTTTCACGGCACTATCGCTCATCGCCATTCATCAACCCCCGTCTGATGATTGCCTTAAGTGATGTGAATATTGCAGACAACATAGCCTGTCATGCAGTAACATGCCAGAGCCGTGATTCTCTGTGTCACGGCCTTGCCCGGAACATCTGGGTTGGCTATAGGTTCACCTGTTCGGCCGCTTCCCGACCCCGGCTTCCTGTAGCACAGGCGCCATGGAGACCGGGGCGACAGGGTTGCGCTGGAAACGGCGCAGCCTCCCGTGTTTGGAAAGGGAAAGAACGCCGGGTGGTACCGTCCCCGTTCAGGGGGCGGCGTTCGATTCCTTCCCATGAACCGAGCCTGCGGCCGGGCTCGGAACCCATGAGGAGGGCAAGTGTTTTCATGGCTTCGTTTAGCCGGCCTGGCACTGTGCCTGGCGCTCCTTTATCCCGGATGCGGCGAACAGCCCGCACCGGTTTCCGGAACCCCCGACACCGCTTTGGAACAGCCCGGGGGATTCCCTCCCCGGGAAAGGGTTGAACGGCTTCTCATAGCAACCACCACAAGCCTTTACGACACCGGGCTGTGGGCCTACATGGAGCCCATGTTCGAAGAGCAGTACGGTGTGGAGCTGGACATCCTCTACGCCGGCACCGGCAAGGCGCTGGAGTGGGGCATGAGGGGCGATGTTGACGTGGTGGTCGTGCACGACCGCGCCCGTGAAGAGGCTTTCATCGCCGACGGGTACGGGCTCTCCCGCACACCCTTCGCCTGCAACTTCTTCGTGATCGCTGGTCCGCCGGATGACCCCGCGGGCATAAGGGACATGGAACCGCAGGACGCTTTCACCGCGCTCAACCGGAACGCCACGATCCCCTTCATCTCCAGGGGCGACGAATCGGGTACCCACGCCCAGGAGCAGCGCCTCTGGGCCGCGGCAGGCCTCGATTACGCGACCGTCCGCACGTCGGGCGACTGGTACGTAGAGGCGGCGGCGGGCATGGGCCCCACGCTCAACATGGCCAACGAGATGAGGGGCTATGTCCTCGCGGACATCGCCACCTTCCTGGCATACCAGGGCGATGTCGACCTTGAGATAATCATCGGGTCAGGCGACGCGATGAGGAACGTCTACGCCGTCATCCCCCTCAGCACCGCGCGGAACACTGGGATGGCACAGAACATGGTGACCTTCCTGACCAGCCCGGAAATACAGGAACTCATCGGCTCGTACGGCATCGCGGAGTGGGGTCGGCAGCTCTTCACACCCTGCGCCGGCGAAGAATTCTAGCGCATAATGGACAAGCTGGCGGAAGCTTTCGCCATTGCCCTGAAGATGATCTTCTCGGGCGACCCCGTCGTCATGGAGATCACCCTTCGGACACTTGCCGTTTCCGCCAGCGCCACCGTCATTGCGTGCATTCTCTTCACACCCCTGGGCTGCCTGCTTCACTTCACCCGGTTCCCGGGCAGGGGTTTTGTCATCGGCTTCATCCAGGCCCTTTACAGCATGCCCACCGTGTTCGCGGGACTGCTCATTTTCCTTCTCCTTTCCCGGGCGGGTCCGCTTGGGGAACTGGGGCTTCTCTTCACAACGAAGGCCATTGTCATCGCCGAGGTTTTCCTTGTGGCTCCGGTGATTCTGGGCCTTGTCATCTCAGCGCTGAAGGGTGTAGCGGGCGAGGCGGCAGAGACGGTGCGCGCTTTGGGAGCCGGTTCACTTCAGACCGCGGGAGTGGTTCTGCTTGAGGCACGGTTCGCCATCCTTTCGGCTTTTCTGATGGGTTTTGGCAGGGCCATATCCGAGGTGGGCGCCGCCATGATGGTGGGCGGCAACATCGCGGGGAGGACCCGCACGCTCACCACTGCCATCTCCCTTGGCATAGGGAAGGGCGAGGTCGCCGAATCCATCGCCCTCGGGCTGATACTCATGACCCTGGCCCTTCTGATAAGCCTTCTCGTGCACATCACCGGAATGAGGAAATCGTGAGGATCGACCTTCAGGGCATCTCGAGAACAGTGGGAGCAAAACAGATCGTCAGCGATGTGTCGTTTTCTGTGGAGCAGGGAGATTTCTGCACGCTGATAGGGCCGACGGGATGTGGAAAAACAACTCTTCTTCGAATCGCCGACCTTCTGGAGAGGCCCACCCGTGGAAAAGTACTGCTCGACGGGAACGACTGCACGGGCTGGCGGGGAAGGTCGAGAACCGCCCTGCGCCGCAGGATGTCGATGGTCATGCAGAGGCCCTTCATGCTCACCGGGAGTGTTGAACGTAACGTGAGGTTCGGCCCCGGGGTAAGGGGAACAACCGTAAGTCATACCGAGATGGATGAGGTCCTCGATGCCACGGGTCTTTCGGGAATGGGGCACAGGAACGCCCGAACCCTCTCCGGAGGGGAAATGCAGAAGGTGGCCATAGCCCGGGCCGTTATCACGAAGCCCGAACTTCTTCTGCTGGACGAACCCCTCAATTCCGTTGATCAGGGCTTCAAGCCCGAGCTCAGGGCGCTTATCGGAAGGCTCCACCACGAGATGGGAATTACCGTTCTGATGGCCACCCACGATCTTGCCGACGCACTGGCCCTTTCGAACCGGACCGTGGTGCTCTCGGAAGGCAGGCTTATGCAGGCCGGCGAAACGGCAAAAGTGTTCAGCCACCCCGAAAGCCTCTTCGTTGCTTCCTTCACGGGGATGAAGAACATAGTCCCGGTACGGTTCGGCAACGGAACCGCAACGGCGGGCGATGTTGTATTCTCTCTGACGGAACAGGCGCAGGGCGGGGGCTACATCTGCATTCCGCCCGAAGTCATCGTTCTTTCGCGGGAAAAGCCCGACTCGAGCCAGCGCAACACTTTCAAAGCCGTGGTGTCCCACCTTGAGAGCATGCCCATGTACGATACCGTACACATCCTTCTAAAGGGGCTTGAGCTGCAGTCTTCAGTCTCCAGTGAATCCACCCTGCGGCTGGGTCTTGAAGCGGGGTCAGAGGTGTGGGTTTCCTTCAAGGCCACATCGGTCAGGGTTCTGGGTTAGTTCCGGCATCAGCTCACAAGCATTGCCCTGGCCATCCTGCCGTGAAGTGTACCCACCAGCCTTGCCAGGTGGAGCATTCCCATGAAAATCACTGCACCAAGCGCCACCACGGCGGGGTAGAGCCATACCGGTATCCACCACTCAACAGGCGCATCGATCACGGGTTTGTTGAAAACAAGCTCGATCACAGGGCTTGCGATGAGGCTCAGGGCAACGGCCGAAAGTGTAATGAAAAAACTGAAGTAGACTGTTCCCAGGGGCAGCATGAGAATGAGGTACAGCGCAGAAGACCAGGTGCTTCTTGTGGTGAAGACACCCCTGATGCTTCCCCACCAGCCCTCGCCTTTTCTTATGAATACTGCCCTGCGCGGCATGCGGACCCCGAGAAGCGCCTCGACTATCCTGCCCTCGACAAGTGCCAGACCGCGAAAAGAGAGGAAGAAGAGCCACGCCACAGGAACGCCGATGATCAGCACCAGAAGACCCAGGGAAAGCGAGAGACCGTTGGCAGTCCAGGTGAAGTAGAGTATCCCGGTGACCATGGAAATTATCATGTAAAGGAAAGCCGCCCATGCCGACGGCTCGGTGACAACCCCCACGAACCTTTTCAATGCGGATCCCTCCTTCGTTGCACGCTGGGATTTGAGGACGGGAACCGTGAAGGCCTCGACCTTCCTGTACTGCTCTGCCAGTTCCGCCGGAGCGCCGTAGCTGGCCACGACTTCACGAAGAACCTCCTCTTCGGCAAGTTCGGGCCTCTCCTTCCTAAGACTCTCGAGCCCCGCTGTCAGATGATCTTCGGCGTCAGCCAGAGCATCCTGGACAAGAGCCCGGTCACAACCCATCAGGTGCTTCCGAAAGTCGTCAAGAAACAGCCCAATTCCCTTATTCATAGGTGCGGCCTCCCAGCAGCCCGTCCATGAAGACGGCGGTTTCCTTCCATATTCCTGCCCAGCGCCCAAGGGCGTCCCTGCCCGATGGAGTGATCGTGTAGTACCTGCGGGGAGGGCCCGCGACAGATGGTTCAACACTGCTCAGAAGTAGCCCCGCGCCCTCCAGGGACCTCAAGACCGGGTAAAGGGTTCCGTGCTTGACAATTCTCGAGGCGCCGCCCTTCTCCTCCATCAGTTTTGCCACGCTGTAACCGTACAGAGGGCCTGTGGCCCCGTCCATGATCCCAAGGAGCGCCAGCGCGGTTATGCCGGCGCTGAGTTCCTTTCTGAACTTTCTGTCTTCCGGCGGCATCCCGTCATCCGTCATGAAAGCCTTTTCCACATCGGGCTTCACCATTTGACCCATCCTTTCAATGGTCATCGCAGGTGAATACTACTATTCACTTCATACTATGTCAAGGTTCGCACCTCCGCCTTCAGGAGACTGCTCGAAGCGTATTGACCCGCTTGACTTTCAGCGCTAATGTACTGTCTGACGGGTTGAATACATGCTCATTCTGCCGGGCACGCTCACAGCCGATGAAGGGGGTTGGTTGTTATGATGCGGTTCAAACCGATACTTCCACTTCATGCTGCGGTTCTTCTCCTTGTTTCAGGTGTTCAGGGATCAGATGGCGAAGTCGTGGGTTGGGGGTCGAACAGCGACGGCCAGTGCAATACGCCATACCCAAACTCCGGTTTCATAGCCCTCTCCGCCGGCGAGAACCACAGCCTTGGCCTCAAGGCTGACGGCACCATCATGTCCTGGGGTGACAACGAACTCGGGCAGTGCAACGTGCCAATGCCCAATCAGAACTTCATTGCCGTTTCCGCCGGGCGCAGCCACAGCCTGGGCCTGAACGGAAGCGGCATCATCGTTGCGTGGGGGTACAACGAATACGGCCAGTGCGACATACCCGCACCCAACAACGGTTTTGTCGCGGTAGCCGCGGGTGAGTATCACAGCCTGGGGCTTAAGGCTGACGGTTCCGTTGTGGCCTGGGGGAGGAACCAGTTCGGGCAGTGCAACGTTCCCGGACCAAACGAAAACTTCGTCTCCATCTCCGCCGGGGTCTATCACTCCATCGCCATAAGGGCCGACGGTTCCCTCACCTTGTGGGGGGGCAACTACTGGGGCGAGTGCAACGTTCCCGAACCGAACCAGGGGTTCACCGCAGTATCAGGCGGCTGGGGCCACACGCTGGGGCTCAAGGCTGATGGCTCGGTTGTGGCGTGGGGCATGAACAACTTTGGACAGTGCAACGTACCCGACAGCGCCCCGTTCGTGGCGGTGTCCGCCTCCAACAGCCACAGCCTCGGGCTCACAGCCGATGGCGAGATCGCCGCTTGGGGCGCAGGCGGGCAGGGTCAGTCCGGATACCCGCACTATGGGCAGAGCATCGTGCCCGAACCCAATCAGGGGTTTGGAGGAATCGCCGCCGGCTGGTTTCACAGCCTTGGCCTGCACATGGAATTGACCGGTACGGGTTCGCAGGCTTCATCTGACCTGGGCAACGCCCGAACAACCATCCTTTCGGTCGCACCGAACCCCTTCGACGCTGCCGTAACGGTTGTGTTCAACACACCCGGACCTGGCGAAGCGAGTCTTGCCGTGTACGACATGGCGGGCCGTGAGGTTCGAACGATCTCAATCGGTGAGCTCGCGGAAGGGCAAAACCTGGTAACATGGGACGGACGAAGTGACACCGGTGGTAATCTTTCACCGGGAGTCTATCTGGTGCTCATCCGCCAAAACGGCGTCAGTTCGAAGGCTGAAAGGGTCGTGCTTCTCCCCTGAGGCCTTACCTTGTTACCGCGAACCGCTCCGTGAAGGTGCAGTCACCGGCGTACATCCTGCACATGTATATGCCAGGCAGGAACTCCCCGGCGGAAACCTGATGGTTTCCCTCAGGGTAGACCTCGGTTTCGTGCTGCCAGACCAGTCTTCCCGAGATGTCGTACACCGAGAGCCTCACCGCACAGTCCGCCTCAAGGTGGAAACTGATAACGGGAGCGGAAACCGCGGGGTTCGGTGTCACCGCCATGAGCCATGTGCCCTGAGGCACGGGTGATGCCGTCTCCTCTATCCCTGTCGAAACCCACGAAATCTCCACGCGTTCAACGACCGGTGTTTCGGCGGACTGCTCGGACTGCATCAGCACCCTGTACTGAACGTACGAATCACTGTCTTCAATGATCCCGCTGAGCCTGCACGGCTCGAGCAGCGGGTCGGACCATGACCCCATGTCGGTGAAGTCGTCGGACGCCCTTATCTGAAGGGCGACCTGGGTTCCCTGGGGAACTTCCGAGATCCAGTCGAGGATCCCCCACGCGGGATCGAACTCAGTGTAGAGAATGCTCGACTCGAGGTAGCCTGCCCCCGGCGAACGGTCCCACCACACGACGGAGTTCGCGTGCATGGCGGCGCCAATGGGATCGGGTTCACCATCCCCGTTGAGATCACCCGAACTCACGGAAAAGGCGCCGTCGAACGAAGTGGCAAGAACGACCTCGCCCCAGTTTCCGCCACGGTTCTCGTAAAGGGTAACAAGGTCGCCGTGAACGCCTGCGGCAAGGACATCGCCGTCGCCGTCGCCGTCAATGTCAAAGCCGTGGATGCAGACGGCGCCCTCGAATGAATCGCTTATCAAATGTGCGGTGAATTCCCCACCCCGGTTCTCCCACCAGATCAGTTCATCGGCAATGGACGCTGCGCCGAGAACATCCGGGTCGCCGTCGCCGTCAATGTCGAAGGTGTGTACGAAGTATGCGCCGTCGAAGTCCGTCGAGATGTCGTGGCGGGTCCAGGAGCCCCCCGCCGAGTCTGTGTTCTCGAACCATGCCACGGCATCTTCGTAGAACGCCCCGGCAACGACGTCGGGGTCGCCGTCGCCGTCGATGTCAGCCACGTGCAGTGTCCATGCGCCATCGAAGGATTCCCCGATCAGGTGGCTCTCCCACCCGAGCCCGCCTCCCGTGTTCTCCCACCACATGATACGGTCCAGCTGAGAGGACGCTGCCACGATGTCAATGTCTCCGTCGCCGTCGATGTCGAACGGACATGCGGACCGGGCGCCGGCAAAATCAACGGCCACCAGATGGATAGTCCATTCACCGCCTGCGCCGTCAAGGTTTTCCCACCAGGCTATGTCCCGTCCGCCGTACTGGGTCTTGGCGGCTCCGACCAGGTCAATGTCGCCATCGCCGTCAATGTCGGCCGCGGCGATGGAACTGACCGACGGGAACTCGCGCTCCACGATGTGTTCCTCCCAGGTGAAGCCGTAACCGTCAGTGTTCTCCCACCACACCACATCGCCGGCATCAATGGCGGAACCTGCTATGTCAAGGTCGCCGTCGCCGTCGATGTCAGCCGGATAAACCGATGTCACGCCATCAATGGAGTCGGCGACAAGGTAGGTGGCCGGATCGGTTGAGAGGGTGATCCGATCAGCGTAGGACCAGTCGATATTCACGCTTTCGGAGAAGTTGATGCCGAACTCGTTCACGGGACCCTGCTGTCTGGGTCCACCTGACCAGTCATCCTGTTCTGCGGAAATGGCAAGGCCTGGAGAGGCGGTCAACAACATCAAAACAACTGCAGTTTTGAACATACCATAACCTCCATTCGCCTTATGCTTGCTCTGCCGCCGCACTGTGTCAATGGGTGCGATTTGTTGTTGGTTCCTCAGCGCAGCAGTATAACGCGTTGTACAACCTCTCTGTTCCCCAGCGTTGCCCTTGCGAAGTAAATGCCAGCAGGCGCCGCGCTGCTGTCGGCAAAGCGCCCGTCCCAGACCAGGGAGGCGGCCCCCTGCGAACCCTCCGCGCTCATACTGCAAACCAGGCGGCCCGAGGCGTCGTACATCTCCACCAATGGAAGACCCTGTCCCGTCCATGAAAGTTCAAGGCAGACCGGGCCGCAGGAAGGGTTCGGCGTTACAACGAGCTGAAAGTCAGGGTGAGGTGGTGTTGATTCGCCGGTTCCCTGTCCCTCGAAGGCACTGAAGAGGTATCCGGTCCCGCCCGTGCTTGAAGCGCCTGCCACTACAAGGATCACCTTGTCATCGGGGTCAGAAAGACCCGGAACGACAACCGAGCCTGACTGGGATGCCTGGTCCAGCTCCATTGGTATCACTTCGGGAGAGTCGCCCGTCCTCAAGGCCAGCGCCCTGACGGAAAACGAGTTGTCGTCGGAACCGTCGAAGGAGAGGGTCAGCTCTTCAGAGCCGATGTTCTGGAACCTGTAGTAATCGGCTGCCCAATGGTTCACCGTCTTCTGGACATCCACCGTGGGATAGCTTGCGTACGTGCCTGCGACATTGAACGGGGGCAGGTCTTCGCCCAGGTACCCGTACCTCCCGTCCGCGATCTCCGTGTCGTCCAGAAAGTTGGCCACCACCCAGTCCGCGAACACGTCGTCGAAATCCTCGGAATACCCGAAGGCGTCGAGTACCGCGTCGTAACCCGCGATGGAATTGGCGGGCTCATGAACCACGGCGTAAACAGCGGGATGCCCACCGTACCTTTCGAAAAAGTAGAGCGACCACAGGTACGTCTGTATGTAGTCCGCCCAGTTGCCGTCCCAAACAGTGAGGTCGTTGTCGGGGTTGCTGTTGAATCCCGAAATGTTGTCGGGGTTGCCGTAGAAATACATTGCCAGTTCCGCCATGCCTTCGTCCACCCAGGAATCCTCGTTCCCGTCGTACTTCCAGTGGATCATGTGCTCGAACTCGTGCGAGGCCACCGCAAGCATGTATTCACCGGAGGGGCCTCCCTGGCTCATGGTGTTCAGGTAAAGGACTTCGCATTCGTTGCTGTGATAGCTGGGGTAGGTGCCCTCCGGGTACTGGTCGAACCAGAAGAAGAACCCGTCCGCCGATATCACGAAGTCGAACCAGACCAGGTAGATCCTGGGATCATTGTCGAGTTCGTCCGGTGGTTCTCCGAAGGACAGGCTGTCTATCTCGTAGATGCCCTGGTCCGGATAGGGGCCGATGCTGGTGTTCTCCCATGCTTCCAGAATGGCGTCCACGTCTGACTGATCTATGGACACGTTCCATTCCAGGTCCCTTACCACAACGTATCCACGGTCGGATTTTCCGCGGACAGTGCATACATGCTGCTCGAAATGGGGCGGCATGGGATCGTGAACCCAGAGCCACCACACCCACGAATCACCCACTTCGGGGTTCGGAGGAGGTGAAAGGGGACAACCCGGATCAGCCAGCAGAACATCGGGACCAACATCCTCTGGAGCAGGTATCACAACGTCGCGCACGTGGTCTGAACCCGCTCCGTTATCCGCTGCCAGAAGGCCTGTTACCAGAACGAGCGCCATGACTGGCCATAACTGCCACTTCGAAACCCATCCGCAGCTCATGAACAACCTCCATTTCACACCAAGTTAATCAACTATACATGAGTGGCAGGAAAAAACCCTCGGACCCTCACGCTAACCCTGCCGAGTTGGATGGAGTATTTTTCGGGGTGTTTCACAGGGACTCAACGAAGGGATAACCGGGGATGCGGGCATCCGCGAACAGGGGCGCACACTTTTTCGTGTTTTTCACCGGTGCGGCGGTGATGGCCACCGAGATGTGCGCCAGCAGGTTCCTGGCGCCGTGGTTCGGAACCTCAATGATAGTCTGGTCGGTTCTCATCGCGGTTGTACTGGCCGCAATGTCAGTGGGCTACTGGCTTGGGGGAAGGCTTGCCGACCGCAGACCCTCCTGGGTCGTCCTTTACTGGATTCCCGCCATAGCGGGGGCTCTCATCGCCCTCATCCCTCCCCTCGGGGGCATTCTGTTCGCCAGGCTTTCCGCGGGAATCATGGCCACTCCAGTGAACATCATCATCCTGGCCTTCGTGGGAGTCGTGGCCGTGTTCGTGCCACCGGTGCTCCTGCTTGCCATGGTAAGCCCCTTCATGATCAGACTGCTCGCGAAGGCCGACAACACCGGTAGAACAGCCGGCTCACTCTATGCGATGTCGACGCTGGGAAGCATCGCCGGAACCCTCTTTTCCACGCTTGTCACCATCCCCCTGCTGGGCACCAGGGAGACTCTGTTCCTCGTTTCGGGAGTGCTCATCCTTCTGGGAATCGTCGGGCTCAGACAAAAAGCCAGGGTAATGCCGGTTCTACTTGTGCTGCCCCTGGCCGGGTGGCTGGCCTTCAGCGGCTCGGTACGACGGGACGAAACCGTTGTCCACGAGGAGGAAAGCGTCTACCAGTACCTTCAGGTCCAGAGAAGGAGCGATGGCTCGACGATCCTGGTGGTGAACGAAGGCGGAGCCATGCAGTCCATCGCCAGGGAGGGTGATGCTCTCCGTCCAGCTTCGACCTACTACGAGAGCTACCTGCTGCTGCCTTACATGATCGGGCCATCGGACGAGATGGATGTTCTTGTAATAGGTTCGGGCGCCGGCACCATCCCGCACTGGCTTGCAGTCCACGTACGCCCTGACATTCCGGGGCTCCGAACCGACGCCGTCGAGATAGACAGGCGCGCGGCCGAGCTTGGCTACCAGTGGTTCAACACGCAGCGGGACGATGCCCGGATGATCATCTCCGACGGCAGGACCTACATCGGAAACACTTCAAGGACTTACGACATCATCATAACCGACACCTACAGCAACCAGATCTACATTCCCTTCCATCTGACCACTGTCGAGTACTTCACCGAACTCAGGGCGCACCTGAACAGCGGAGGCGCGGTCGCCATGAACGTGAACGCCCTCTCCGAGGATTCCGATCTGATCCAGGCTCTTGGAGCGACACTCTACGAGGTCTTTCCGCTGGTTTACATCGTCCACGTCTCGAATGACTACAACTTCATGCTCATCGCCTCGGAGTACCCGCTCCACGCTCCATCGGCGGACTCCATGGCTGTGTGGAACCCGGTTCTCGAGGAGACGGCACGGCTCTTCGAGCCCATTTTCAAACCCTTCGACCCGAAAGACGGGTTGATACTTACCGACAACAGGGCTCCGGTCGAGTTCCTGACCGACATGATGATAATCCACGAGGCCGCGGGACGGGCCAGGTGATCCTGATATGAACAGAACAACTTCACTTTGCGCTGTCATGATTCTGTTGTGGACGCACGGCCTGACCGCCTACGAAACCGGCAACCCCGATCTTTACGAAGCGCCGCCGGCCACGCCGGAACTCATCATGGGCCATGGGTTCATGAGTCAGGAACTGCTCGTATCATTCTTCATGGAGAACAACCCGGGGGCTGACCTTGCGAGGGTGACTCTTCTCGCATCCCTTTACATCGAAGAATCAGAAGTCGAAGGTGTCAATTCGGATGTGGCGTTCGTTCAGATGTGCCTGGAGACGGGATTTTTGCGCTTCGGCGGCCTTGTCACCCAAAGCATGAACAACTTCTGCGGCCTTGGGGCGGTGAGCACCGAACAGCGCGGACACTTCTTCCCCGACGAGCGCACAGGCGTGCGCGCCCATATCCAGCACCTTAAGGCTTACGGCTCCACTGCGCCGCTGGCGGGTGAACTGGTGGACCCCCGTTTCAACTATGTGACCCCCAGGGGAAAATCCCCGGGCATACTTGGGTTGTCCGGAACCTGGGCGGCTGACAGGCAGTACGGGGCGAAGATCATCGAACTGCTGGAGCGTCTGTACAGCGTGTGGTGACGGCTTTCCTCCCCTTTCCGAACCCCCAGAAGTGAAAGACATCCATGTCTTCGGGAATGTCATCGCCGTGATTCCCGCGGCCGGTAGCCTCATCGGTGTGTGCTCCATGGTCTGGCGCAAAGAGCACCGCCCTGTTGAACTCCCCCCAGTGTCGGTCAACCGCCCGGGCAATGCTGAGAAAGGCATCAACATGGTTCCCGGCGGCCTTCAGGGCTTCATCCGAGAAAGGCTTTGAACCGTGCATGGCATCGTCGTACTCCTGGTGGTAGGCAAGCACGAGATCATGCTTCCCATCGGCGATCAGCGAAAGGGCGCGGTCGGTCACCTGCGGGTCGTATTCCTCTGAAAAGAAGTCAACTGACCTGCCCCTGAAGATGACGTCGATGCTGCAGTCACGTACTGAGACGACTGCAATGCGCTTCCCGGACCGGGCCAGCGCATCGAACAGGGTGTCGCATGTCAGTACAGGTTTTTCGTACTTTCGTATCCCGTGTTCCTCCGGCGTCATCCCCGTGAACATGGAGGCGAAGCAAACCGGCGTTTTGGGCGGAACCACGGACCGCAGGGAAAGCCTGAGCGAAGCAACTGAACCCACCAAATCGAAGAGATCGGGGCGCCGGCCAGCAAGATGGCAACCCATGGCATCGGGCGCGAACACGAGGCACTTCTCGACGCTCCCGTCCCCGAAGACCCGGTCTGCCTCCGACACCGCATCCCGCACGACTCCAGCGGTTGATCCATGGGGGGCAGGTATTCCCATGAGGGCACAGAGCGTAGGCGCAACCGAGGCAATGGTTTCAGTGTCTTTATCCATCGGCTGTCTCCTTGCGGCTGCTTTCGGAAGGTTCAGAAGAACTCCCGCCGAGCCGGGTTTATGCCGGCTCGATCTCTGACGGATTCCGGAATGACAACACGGTGCCGGGTAGATACGATGTCTTCATTCATATTGGTCTCCATTCTGCAAGTCGTACGCAGTATCTTTTGAAACAAAAGACCATGACCCGTATCTCACGTTAGAAGCAACAGGGTGCCGCCGCATCAAAAGCGACACTGTCATTGCATCAAGGCGTTTCGACAGGTTTCACGGCCACCAGTGTGAGGTGATCCTTTCCCTTTTCATAGGGCCTGCCGCCGAAACCGCCGTAGGTTTGGAAGCCGCCAAACCCTTTGGATCCGAGCAGTTCAAGATACTCTTCGGTGGAGTATATCCGCATCCCATATCTGTACTCCCTGCGCGAAGCGCCGCACAATACGATCCAGCGGGTTGAGTTCCAGGTCCAGTCCTCATTCGCTTCGGTTTCCTCAAGCCTGAACCTGCCTTCGCCCTCTTCATGCCAGTACCTGAAATACCTTTCAGGCCTCTGCGCCATGAGCCATTCACGGGTAACACTCTGGAGAAGAAGCTTTCCACCTGGTTTCAGGGAATGGAAGCAGTTCTCGATCACCTTCTCATCGTCTCCGGGATCCCGAAAATACCCGAAGGAATTGTAGGCGATCATTATGTTGTCGAAGCCATCCCGCTCCCTGAACTCCCTCATGTCCGCGCACAGAAACCTGGCGCCCGGGCTTTCGTCAAGCGCCTTCCGGGAGGCTTCAGCGATGAAGGCGGGGTTGAGGTCGACGCCCGTGACCCTGTAACCAAGCGCGGACAACGCCAGGGCATGCCTGCCGAACCCGCACGCAAGATCAAGCACGGACGCGCCGGGCTTCATCTCAAGGAGCCGTGCAATGCTCTCGGCAGCATCGAACGACATCTCAACGCGTTTCTCGCTCCAGATGAACCCGCGATTGGCTTCCCAGTATTCCTGATCGGCAAACCACTCCCGGAACGGAGGTTCCATGTCTTCCTCGCAAGGGGGGAAAGTTGTGTTCAATACACTCCAATTTATCAAAACTGACGCAGCAGAATACCTTCAGGGTTGCAGGCAGTCAATGTATTCATGGTCTGCCACCTCAATCTGCAATGACGCTTTTGGTAAAAAGAGTCAGGCATCGCATATTAAGCGTCCAACATGATTCTGCAGTGTCCGAAGGAGATAGAATGTTCAGCCCGAAAGCTCTCGCAGTCCTGGTAGCTTGCTCAAGCGCATCTGGAATTCATTTGAGGGTAGCACCGTCATACAGGTGGACCGTTTGGGGGAGCAGCTATCTGTCCGAGGTCGAGGGTGTTTCATACGAGTATGGCGAAACGCGTGTTCTGTTCCCCGAAACCGCTCTGCCCTCCTTCGGGCTCGGTATTGATGGAAGGATCACAAGCAGTATTGACGCGACTGTCGGCGGATACTGGAACAACTACGGCCCTGTCTACGTAGCGCCCCCCGAGGGGGGCAATCCGATGAACAGGAATGGAAACCTCCTGATGTTAGAGCTTGTAGCCCGGCGCACCTTGGAGGGCTTCTTTCTGGGCGCGGGAATCGAGATTCACCACTACCGCGAAACGTGGTCTGACCCTTTCACCGGTCAAGAGCTGTCCGCGGATTCGACCTGCATCGGGCCGAAAGCCGAGTTGGGAACCATATTCCATATTCCTTTCGGAGCGCTGAAATTCACCATGGCCACGGTCTTTCCTGGCTTCGCAGACATCATCGGCAGCGTGGGTGTGTCGCTTCTGATCCCGTGAATTGACCTGACCC
>JAWOHL010000097.1:0-3596 GCA_046485185.1 Candidatus Fermentibacteraceae bacterium | reverse complement strand
TCCCGCTCCGATTCAACGGGGGGTTATATGGTCATGCCTCCCCGAACTGTCAAGACCCGTTTCAGCGCCCTATCGCTCCACGACCCAGGCGTCGGAGTAGCCCAGAGCCCTTACCGAAGCCTGAAGGGCAAGGGCCTGTTCACGGTTCTCGAAGGAACCAACTCGCACCTTGTGGTAGGCCCCCTCGGAATCAACGAACACCGGTTGTTCGAGAAGCCCCCTGAGCCCGGCGGCAACACCCGCGGCGGCCTCGGGCGTTGCGCACGCCGCGACCTGCACGCTGAACCGGCCGTTCCGCTCATCTGCAGCCTGAGACGCTTCCTGAACACCGCCCGGGACTGCAAGGGAGACTATCTCGCCGAAGCCTGCGAAGGGGTCGCCCCCATACGCCGGAGAGTCTCCGTAAGGGTCGGAGTTGGTTGTGGGGTCTGTCGTGCCGTCTTCGGGCACTGTGGCGGTGGTACCGCAGGCAACCGCGAGAAGCAGGGCAGCGATCAGTAACAGTTTAAGCATTTTCGACCTCCGCGGTTCGAATGAAGGCGTCCAGAAGCGGAAGCATGATCTCGTGGTGCCCCGTAACGGAGAGCGCGACCCCGCCAAGGGCTGCCACCGGCCTTGCCAGAACATTCTGTGACGGCCTGTACTGCCGGATCATGTCGAAATCAGCACAGGTGATGTCACTCACTTCAAAACCAAGGTTCCTTGCGCACGTTAGGGCCTTGAGGAACACCTCGGGCATGACGACCGCGCTTCCCGCGTTCACCGTCACGCCACCCCCCAGGTTGCCCAGAACCGTTCCAAACCTGTTGAAGTCCCTTTCCGCAGCTGCCGCCAGCTTCTCCCATGAAACCGCCGGCAGTGGGTGAACGATGTCGCACCCCAGGCTTGGGTGAACCGTTCCGGGAATTCCCTTTTGGACCGCCATTGCCAGAGGGCTGACTTCGGGGTCACCTCCCCTTGCAAGGATCACCCGGCCTATCCCCTCGCCCAGACCACCCGACCCCTCGAGCGCGCTGGCATACATGTCGCCGGTCTCGCGCCACATCCCGAAACTGCCGTCAGCGATCCCCTTTTGCACATCCTCGGAAGTCTGGCCGAAAATCGCAAGTTCCATGTCGTGTATCGACCCGGCGCCGTTGGTGGCGACGGCCGTGAACACGCCGTCACGGATCCATCGGCACAGAAGGGGGCCGAGACCGCACTTGATAACGTGCCCGCCGTACATCAGCAGCCTTTCGGAACCGTTACTGCGGGACTTCACGAACGCCATGGCAAGGGTCTTCATGGACTTCACCGCCAGGACATCGGGCAGTCCGAGGATGAAAGCGGTCAGGGGGGAGGTCGTGTCCCAGCTGCCCGCAAGGGTGGCAGGACCCACCCTGGAGGTCCTTCCCTCAAGGCTTTTCAGCGAAAGCCCGTTCCTGTCAAATCCTGTCGTACTTCACCTCCACCAGTGTCAACCCGCATGCGGGAAGGGAGGGGCCGGCGGCCACCGGCCTTCCGCCCCCGAGAATGTCCGTCACCACGGTGGGTGAAAGCCTTCCCGTCCCAACCCTGAGGAGGGTGCCTGACCACAATCGCACAACACCCCGCAGGAATCTGTCGGAAGTTATTCGAATAGTCCACCCTTCCGGGTCTTCCGTTACCCCCGCCTCCCTCACGTCCATGTTCCATGTGGAGTTGCCCCCGCCTGCTTTCGCGAAGGCCCTCCAGTCTGCCCTGCCCAGGGAAAGAACGGCAGCCCTGTTCATGGCTTCGGTGTCGAGCGTCAGCCAGGGCTGGTATTCGGTACGGGCCTTCAGTGGGCTCCGGCGCCTCCCGATCCTGTAATGATATGTCCGCTCCACTGCGTCGAACCTTGCGTTGAATGCGTCGTGGACGGGAAACCAGCAGTTGAGGGCGATGTCACGGGGAAGGATCCGGGCCAGGGCGTGCAACCTCTCCTCTCCCCGTTCGATGTCAAGATGGGCGGGCATGGCAAGGGCGTGAACCCCGGCATCGGTACGCCCTGCACCCGTGACGGGTACCCTGGCGCCCGTGATCTTTTCGAGACAGCGTTCGATCTCGCCCTGAACCGTTCGTTCACCGGGCTGGTACTGGAACCCCCTGAATCCGGTCCCGTCGTACTCGAAGTAAGCTAGATACCTTGGCATCGGTGCCTTTCAGACAAACCCCGCCACGGAGAGTGACAGCATTACCCAGCCCAGACCGGCCAGCACGGTTCCGGGAAGGGAGACCGATACATGCCCGACTTCGGGCCGGGCTTCACGCAGCACCCTTTCGGCCACGATCGCCACTCTTCGCGCGAAAGAGCCTTCAGTTCGAGTCTCGGACCACGCAAGCCTTGTGAGTGCGGCGGAAGGACCCGCCAGTTGAAGTGTCACGAGCAGTGGTTCGAGGGGGCGGCGCAGCGCCGGCACCCTGCGGACCAGCCCGTCGATGACCATGGCGGTCCCGCCGCTTCCCAGCACCCAGGCGAAATACGAGCCGCCGGATGCCGCCGCCAGCCAGCGGAGCGATGGAGTAACAGCGTCCGGTGAGGCGAGCAGGGCCCACCCCAGAGACGCCGCGGGAGGCATGCACAGGGCCGCAAGCCTTTTCAGGTATGCGGCGCCGCCCGTGATGACCCCGGCCAGTGGAAAAACGGTGAAAAGAACGAGGTTCCCGGGCATGCAGATGAAGGCCGCTGCGGGGGTGCCGGCCATGGCGGCGAACGCCAGGAGCGCTCGGGTCAAGAAGAACCTTCCATGTCACGGGCAAGTAGCCTCTGAACGAAGTGGAACTCGGAGGGTGGGGCGGAGTTGAACTCCATGTCCTCGCCGGTCACGGGGTGCAGAAATCCCAGGGTTTCAGCGTGAAGCATGTGATGACCCGCGAGCCGCACCGCATCAGCGACAAGTTCGCGGTCCGCCTTCGTTGACGAATGCCCGGCCGGCTTCATCCCGCCGTATTTTTCGTCGGCGATGACAGGGCACCCCATGCAGGTGGCCCCGTGGACCCTTATTTGATGGGTCCGCCCGGTCTCGAGACGGAACTCGATGAGGTCGGAGAACCGAAACGCCTTGATGACCTTGTAGTTGGTTACAGCCCTCCTGCCGCCTGGCACCACGGCCATTTTCTGGCGGTTGATGAGATGGCGGCCGATGGGCGCGTCTATCCTTCCCTGCGAAGGGTCGGGGTGATTCCAGCAAAGAGCCAGATACCGGCGTTTGACGCTCCTTGCGGAGAGTTGGGCGGAGAGCCCCCTGTGGGCCGTATCGCTCTTCGCTGCTACAAGAAGACCGGTGGTGTCCTTGTCCAGCCGGTGAACGATCCCGGGACGGAGTTCACCGCTTATGCCCGAGAGGCTCCTGCAGTGGTAAAGAAGGGCATTGACAAGGGTTCCGCTCCGGGCAAAGGCCGTGGGATGAACGACGAACCCGGGTTGTTTGTTGATTACTATGAGGTATTCGTCCTCGAAAACAACATCGAGTGGAATGTCTTCAGGTGAAAGCTCTATCGGCTCGGGGTCGGGAACTGCCAGTGAAACGGTCTGACCCTGGTGAAGCCTGGCGGAGGGCTTGGCATTCGCCACGCCCTCCACCGTCACATGACCG
>JAWOHL010000061.1:0-62662 GCA_046485185.1 Candidatus Fermentibacteraceae bacterium | reverse complement strand
ATCTCCTACGATGACTCGTACGGCATGTACCTGGATCTTCTCGATGAGAACACACTGCAGACAGTCGGCACTTTTCCGGTCGATTTCACCTGCAGCGCCATGATTGCCGGCGCAATGGATGCCAGGGTGATCCTCTGCCCCCAGGGCAGCCAGGCTTCGCTTGTTCTCGACATGAACGGCATGTCTTTCGTGGACACTCTGGACTTCACCTTTTCGCAGGGAGTGGTTTCGGGAAGGTACGGCACATACATCTGGGGCGGAGCCGAAGGCCTGTGCAGGCTCGACCCGGCATCACTTGCAATAGACGCAACATGCCCGATCACGGTTTCATGCAACCCAATAGTAACATCAAATGGTGATCTGTGCGTCTTGTCAGGTACAGGTAACAGCGACCTGTACCACCTGGATCCGTTCAGCCTTGAAGTGCTCGATACCCGGCAAATGCCTGAACTACCCTTCAGGACAGTGATATATGAGGCCTCGGGAGATGTTTTCGCCTACTATCGCAATCACCCGTTTTACCCTGATTCAATCATAGTCATGAACACTGGGGATCTTGGTATAGCAGGAAAAGTTTACCTCTCACAGGAAATGACAAATCCAATGATGATCGTCCTGCCAGAGCAGGAACAGATATGGTGTATGTTCTGGACAGATGTACTGAGACCCGGCTACCTCAGCATCGTCAGGTAACGACTAAATACCCCGCTTCGCGTCTGCCATCTCCTTCACCTTCATGAGCCTTGTGGTGTTGGAGCGGTCCATCTCAGCAAGCTTCAGCCGCACACTGGAAATGGCTGACTCGTAATCGGGTATCAGAACGTACTCGAGCGCGTTCACCCTGCGGCGGGTCGAGTCTATCTCGTGCGCTATGAGGGTTATGGCCTTTTCCTGCTCCGCAAGCCTTATGATGGCCGGGAGCACATGCCTGTACACCTCGAGCGCCTCGTCCAGCTCGGGAGGTGTGTCGAAAAGGCCGTAGTTCCGAACGTTGCCCTCCACCGAAACGCGGAATACGGGAAGGGTCAGGTTCATCACGCGGCGGGTGTCGGTTGTGACCACGGCCCTGGCGCCGGGGTGGGCCAGGGCGTCATCCATCGCTTCACGGTGCATGGCGGCCCGGGCGAAGAGGAACTGGCCGTATGCTTTGTGAAGTTCCTTCTCGAGTGATGTTCTGGCGCCGCCGTACTCGGCGATGAGCAGCTTGAACTGCCGCATCAGCTCGTCAAGCTTGTCCTTCAGAAGCTTGTGGCCCCTCAGGGCAAGTTTCACCCTGCGCTTGAGCTGAAGCAGCTCCATTCTGGTGGCCCGGACATGAAGCGCCATGTCAGGCCTTTTCCCGTGGCCAGTAACGGTCGAGGTATTCGGGCCGGATACGCTTCATCTCCTCCCTGGGCAGGTGCTTCAGAAGCTCCCATCCAAGGTTGAGGGTTTCCTCGATACCCCTGTCCTCGTGATCGCCCTGACTGATGTAGCGTTTCTCGTACTCCTCGGCGAACTCCATGAACTGCCTGTCGAGCGTGCTGAGCGCCGCCACTCCCAGGATGACCGAAAGCTCTCTGGCCTGCTTGCCGGCGGAGTACGCCGCCATGAGCTGATTGAAAAGATCGGCATGGTCCTCGCGTGTCTTGTTCTTGCCGATGCCCTTGTCCTTCAGCCTGGAGAGGGATTCCATGACATCCATGGGGGGGTAGATGCCCTTCTTGTGGAGCTCGCGGTTGAGGATGAGCTGCCCCTCGGTGATGTAGCCCGTGAGGTCGGGAATGGGGTGCGTCTTGTCGTCCTCGGGCATGGTGAGGATGGGGATCTGCGTGATGGAGCCCTTCCTGCCCTTGATGCGCCCGGCCCTCTCGTAAATCGAGGCAAGGTCGGTGTAGAGGTAACCCGGGTAACCCCTTCTTCCCGGAACCTCCTTGCGGGCGGCGCTTATCTCCCTGAGGGCGTCGCAGTAGTTGGTCATGTCGGTGAGGATCACGAGGATGTGCATGTCCTTCTCGTATGCCAGGTATTCGGCGGCGGTGAGGGCCATCCGGGGTGTTGAGATCCTCTCGATTGCCGGGTCGTCGGCAAGGTTCAGGAAGACAACCGCCCTGTTCATGGCGCCAGTTGCCTTGAAATCACGGATGAAGTAGTCGGCTTCCTCGAAGGTGATGCCCATTGCGGCGAAAACCACCGCGAAGCTCTCACCCTTGCCCAGAACCCTTGCCTGGCGGGCGATCTGTGCTGCCACCTCCCCGTGGGGCAGACCGTTGGCGCTGAAGACCGGAAGCTTCTGTCCGCGGACCAGGGTGTTGATACCGTCGATGCTGCTGAACCCGGTCTGGATGAACTCGGCAGGGTAATCCCTGGCGTAGGGGTTGATGGGCGCGCCGTTGATGTTCACCATCTTCTCGGGAACGATGGGAGGGGCGGTGTCGAAGGGAGCCCGCGGTCTGCCCTGCCCGTCGAAGACCCTGCCAAGCATCTCCGTGCTCACTCCCAGCTCCACACCCTTGCCCAGGAAGCGGACCCGGCATTTTTCAAGATCGGTTCCGCTCGAGCCCTCGAAGAGCTGGACAAGTGCCCTTCTGGAGTCAATCTCGAGCACCTTTCCGTGGCGGATCTCCCCCGATGGAAGCTCGATCTCCACCAGCTCCTCAAAACTGACATCCGTTACTCCGTCCACCAGCATCAGTGGCCCGGAGATCTCAACTGTCGTGGTGTATTCCTTGATCATGTCGTCACCTCCGGTTACAGAGCGGCCTTCTCCACCATGGAGTCAAGCTCTGCGGTGATAAGGTCCTTAAGCTCATTGATGGCTGAAATGTGCTCTTCGGGAAGGTAGCGCATCCCCGCCACCTTCTCCTTCAGGGGGAAGGCGAAAAGGTCACGGGGCGCCACGCCCGCTTTGAGCGCGCGGCCCATGCCGTCGTGGGTGTGCATTATGACCTCGAGCATGGCTTTCTGCTTCTCGATGGAAGCGTAGGTGTCAACGGGATGGAAGGCGTTCTGGTGAAGGAAGTCCTCGCGGATGGAGCGGCTTGTGTAAAGGACGAGCTGATCCTCCGGAGAGAGGGACTCGGCGCCCACCAGCCTGGCTATCTCCTGAAGGTTGGCCTCTTCCTGAAGAAGCGCCATCGACCTGGTGACCATCTTAACCCATCCCGCGCCAAGGGTTTCGTCGTAGTAGCCCCTCAGGTTGCGGGTGTAAAGCGAGTAGCTGTCCAGCCATCCGATGGCGGGAAAATGGCGCATGTACGCCAGGTTCGCCTGAAGGCTCCAGAAAACCTTCACAACCCTGAGCGTTGCCTGGACGACCGGGTCGGACAGGTCGCCGCCCGCGGGGCTCACCGCGCCGACCACCGTCAGCGCCCCGCTGCGGCCCTGGCCCCCGAGGCACTCAACCTTGCCGGCACGCTCGTAGAACTCGGCGATGCGTGTACCGAGGTAGGCGGGGTAACCCTCTTCGCCGGGCATTTCCTCGAGCCTGCCGCTCATCTCCCTCATGGCTTCCGCCCAGCGGCTCGTGGAATCAGCCATCAGAGCGACCGAGTAACCCATGTCACGGAAGTACTCGGCAATGGTTATGCCGGTGTACACGCTGGCTTCACGGGCGGCCACGGGCATGTTGGATGTGTTGGCCACCAGAACCGTCTTGAGGATCAGGGGCTTTCCGCTCTTGGGGTCCTCCAGTTCCGGGAACTCCTGAAGGACGTCGGTCATTTCGTTGCCGCGCTCTCCGCATCCCACGTAGACCACTATCTCGGAGTCGGCCCATTTGGCGAGCTGGTGCTGAATGACCGTTTTGCCGCTTCCGAACGGTCCGGGAACACAGGCGGTCCCCCCCTTGCCCACGGGAAAGAACGCGTCCACGACCCTCTGACCAGTGATCAGGGGTTCATTGGGCGCCAGTTTGGTCGCTATGGGTCTGGGTTTTCTGACCGGCCACTTCTGAAGCATCGTTAGGTTGCTTGTCGTGCCATCCGCCAGTTTCACCCTTGCCACGTCTTCATCGATCGTGTAGTCACCTGCCGGGGCAACCCATTCAACTTCACCCGCCGTGCCGGGCGGAACCATGACCCTGTGCAGAATGAGTTCAGTCTCCTGGACCGATCCGATAACCTCCCCGCCGCTGACTGCGGTTCCGGGGCTCAGTTCCGGGGTGAAACCCCACTTTTTCCCGTGATCGAGGCCCGGAATGTTTATGCCCCGGCCTATCCAGTCCCCGGCCTGCTCCCGCACCTTGTCCAGCGGTCGCTGTATGCCGTCGTAGATCGAGGTGAGAAGCCCGGGGCCAAGTTCGACGGAGAGGGGAAGACCCGTTTCATACACGGGATCACCGGGCTTCAGCCCTGCCGTTTCCTCGTAAACCTGAATGCTTGCCCTGTCCCCCTTGAGTTCAATGATCTCACCTATCAGCCGGTAGTCGGAAACATAGACCACGTCGTACATTCTGGCCTCGTTCATTCCCGTGGCCACCACCAAAGGCCCGGCTATCTTGTCAATCCTTCCGTGATGCATTCGGCTTCCTCCGGCTATTCATCCTCGCTCATCAGATCAACTCCAACGGCTTTGATGATCAGTGTTCTTATGGCATCCTCTCCCCGGTGGCGGCTGCCGGAAACCCCGGGCAACACCACGACCGCGGGCACCGGCAGGCCAAGGGTATCGGCCACCATGTCCTCAACTTTTTCGAGCATGTCCTCGGTGATCATTATCACCGCGACCTTTTCCCTCACAAGTCGGGAAAACGTCCTGCGAATACTCTCCCTGTCACCGGGGGAGTATGTCTCCACTCCCAGTGCCCTGAAGCCCAGCACCGAGTCGGCGTCGCCCATGAACGCGGTTCGCCCTTCGGTCATCTATTCTCCATTCACCTGGGAAGCCGCGTCAGCAGCTTCGCGGTATTCATGTCCGCCTTACGGGCGGCGGTGACAAGGTTCAGGTGCAAGGCCTCGAACTCCCTGCGCAGCACATAGGAGAAGAGCAGACCGGGTCCGAAGGGCTTGGCGGCAAGCTCAGCGAGGAGGTTAAGGCAGATCCTGTCGCTTTCCCTTTGAAAGGGCAGGAATGAGCCTCCGTCGAGGGCTTCCTTCAGTGTCGCCGCGGGGGCCTCGAGTCCCGTCGTTTCCCCAAGCGCCTCGGGAAGACGGTTTCTCCTTGTGGCGTCGGTGATCTCGTCGATGGAGTGAAACCCTCCGGGGAGAAGAAAACCTTCGAGCTGCCCGGCGGATACGCTGCCGGTTGCAAGCCTGCCGGCAGTGAGGAAGTTTCTGAGTTCTGTGCGGGTCTGAAAAAAGGCGTCCAGTCCCGGGTCGAGGGGAGCAAGATGAATCCTCTCGACCCTGGCCGCGAGCTGGTCGAGTATCATGTCGATCCTTATGCTGTCGGCTGATTGGGAGGACTGCGCGGCCTCGAGCGCCGTTCTGAACATGACGGGCAGCTCTCCGGCCTGGGTCGGGTCGGTCCACGCCCTTACCAGAAGGGCGACGGGCAGTGTTCCCTCCGCCTCGAACGGGACATCGCCCTCTCCGCCCGAAGCCATGTTCTTCCATGCGTATCTGGCGTTCCTCACGTCTCGGCGGAGAAGGATCGCCCGGGCAAGACCAATGCCGGGGTCAAGCTCCATAAGTTCGGCCTCGGCCATGGAAACCGCCCTGTTCAGGGCCTGCTCGACGGAGTCGCCGTGCATGAGGCGCCCGTACCAGGTGTCACCCAGAACCTTCAGCAGTTCGTCGGGCCCCTGGGTTCCCTCGATCTGAGTCCATGTTCTCTCGGAAAGCAGTGTGGATTCGAGGGCGCTTATCCTGCCGGCTGCGTACTCCCAGGAGGAACTCACAGGTTCTCCAGCTTTTCGAGGGGCAGCAGCGGGGAAAGCTCCATGACAAGTTCTTCATGGATCAGCGAGGCCACCATGTCCAGCGTGGCGTTCTGGCTCACCTTGCCCGACCTGAGGATGACGCCGCCCCTGGACGCATGCCGCTCTTTGGACAGGCGGAACCTCAGATCAGAAGAAGAATGGCTGTCGAGGAATGACTGGGTGATCCTTTCACTGTCATTCCCGGAAATGATGACCTCCACTTCCCCCGTCAGATCGCATCTTTTAAGAAACGAAGCTATCAGGTCAGTGTATTCCCGGCCTGCAACCAGGCCATCCACTGCCCGGTTCAATGCATCATCCATGAGAGTCCGCCGGGTGTTGAGAAGGCTTCTTTCCTCGCTTCGAAGAGCATTTTCCCGCATTCTGGCTTTTCTTTCCCGAAGGTTCTCCTGAAGCCTGGCCCTGTCCTTTTCAGCCCTGACGGTGAGTCTGGCGCGGGTATCCTCAAGAGCGGCCTTCTTCTCATGACGAGCCTGGGAAAGAAGCCTCTCTGCCTCGGTTTCCGCGTCCTCCATGATCTTCTGTCTTATGGCCTCGAGGGACATTCCCGTCAACCGATCTGTCCGAGCATGAGGAAGCTGACGAGGAAGCCGAGAATGGCGTAGAACTCGACGAACACGGCGAGGATAAGGGCTTTTCCGGAGTCATCGGGCTGCTTCGCGGTCATCATGGCGCCCGAAGCGCAGACCTTGCCCTGATGGATTCCCGAAAGAAGCCCGGCAAGACCAACGGGAAGCCCGGCGGCGAATATCTTCCACGCGTCCGCGGGTTCAAGCACGCTGATCCCCGCGATCTTCTGCAGAAGCAGGAAGGCGATTACGAATCCGTAGATACCCTGGGTACCAGGAAGTGCCGACAGCAGGAGCAGCTTCCCGAACTTCTTGGGGTCAACGCTCATGACTCCAGTACTCGCCTGGGCTGCGATGCCCACTCCCACCGAACTGCCGATTCCGGCCAGGGCGCAGGCAAGGGCAGCGCCCATGTAGGCTATGAGATTGACTGTCACTTTTGTTGTCCTCCCTGTGGACTGGTGGTCACTTTCATTCAGGTTTCAATTTCAGTTGACTTACATCACCAATGCGAACGAACCGCGGCTGATAGCGCAGCGGAGCAAATGGAACTCCCGTTCCGTCGTAGAACTTTCCGAAAAACTCGACGAACTGAAGCCTGGCGGTGTGGATGAATCCGGAGAGAACGGCCATGGCCAGGTTGAACACATGGCCGGCCACAAGGACCAGGATCGCAAGGACGATCCCCACTCCGGCTATGCTACCCGCCAGCATTCCGGCTATTTCATTGATGACCTGGGCGATGATAGCGCTGGAGAGAGCCAGGGCGAAGAGCCGGGAGTAGCTGAGAACGTCACCAAGAAGGTTCACGATGCCGTAGGCGGCGTAAGCGCCCAGCCCGACTTTACCGCCGATGCTCGCGGCCGACCTGCCCCCCATGATGAATATGAGAATCGCTCCCGCGGCCAGAAGGATGAGGAAGGCTTTGTCCGCCGGACCGCTTATGTCGTAAAGCGCCCCGTTCAAGAGGTAGCGGTTGAACAGCCAGGGGAACAGGCCGATGATGGCCAGCATCCAGCCACCCTGCTCAAGCACCGCAGCAAAGCCTTCTCCCTGTCGCAGACGTTTGGGAAGATTGACGATCACTCCCCAGGCCAGCTGGACCAGCCCGAGGGCCAGGGTCAGGTAAAGGAACTGGTTGGATACCGAGAACCCGGGCTTTCCCGGGACGTACCCGGGAACCAGGCCGTTGAGGAGCATGGCGGGAGCCTGAAGGAATCCGGGAAGGGAGTTGAACTCGATACCGAACCACCCTCCAAGAAGAACACCGGCGATTATGCTCGCGATACCACCATGGAAGATCAGTTTGAAAAGCCTGGAGTTGCCGCCCCTGCGCTTCGTGAGCCAGATGCCGAAGGCGCTTCCCAGAAGCAGAGCCGCACCGTAACCGGCATCGCCGATACAGATCCCGAAGAAAAGGGCGTAGAACGGCGCGAAAAGGGGAGTGGGGTCGGGATCGGCCCCGGCGGGGCGCCCGAACATATCGGTGAGGAGCAGGTAGGGATCTACCGTGGCACTCTCGGACAGGAATACGGGAGGGGTCTCGTCCGGCTCGGGCTGGATCTCATCAATGCCGGCCGCCGCAAGGTTCTCGAGTTCCCCCCGAAGCCTCTGAACATCGTCTTTTCGCATCCAGGCACGCATGACGAGCACACTGGCCGAAGAAAGCCCGCCCGACGCCATCTCGTGTCTGGT
Source organism: Candidatus Fermentibacteraceae bacterium (assembly GCA_046485185.1). GTDB lineage: Bacteria > Fermentibacterota > Fermentibacteria > Fermentibacterales > JCC-6 > UBA6080. The sequence continues at coordinate 54,538 of JAWOHL010000061.1, read as the reverse complement.
TGCCGCAAGACCAACGGCGTCGTATAGCATCCTGAACTCGGGAAGGCTACCGGCGAGTAACCGGGACTCGTCTTCCAACCGGGCGAGCCTGACCCTGCACTCATCGAGAGCGCTGTCAAGGTTCAGCACTTCTTCCGCGGGCTCCGCAGCTAATCCCGCGAAATCCCCGGGAACAAAACCGAGAGAGGAAAGCCTTTCTCCAATGCCCACTGCCTGGTCGGCGTGAGCAACGCAGACAATTTTGTCGCCGCCATGGGGGAAAACGCCTGAGGCTTCGAACTCGCTCGAAAGAACGGCGGCGGCGGCGGGAGCGTCCGGGATGGAGCCAGCGAAAACCGTGAACGCCCCCTGTCGTCCAACAAGGTCGAATCGCCAGGGCAGGAATGACCACTGATCAAGAAAACGGCGCCTTGCCTCGAGGTCACGGATCGTTTGTACGGTCTCGGTGATTTCTACAGAGAGGGAAGATGCCTGTTCCGTTGCCTTGCGGAGCGATTGGTCACCCAGAACCCTTTCAAGCGCGTCCCGGGTTACAGTAAGCTCGGTCGGGCTTTTCCCTTCCAGGAACTCTGAAAGGAACTGAATGGCGCGATCTAGTTTCAGCCTGAGTTCCCGAAGCTCTTCAACACTGTCGGGGATGACCCGGTCAAACCCCGGAATCCCGGTTGAATCGATTCCCGCGAGATGAACCATGCCCGAACGCTCAAGGATCGCCAGTACATCGGAGCGATGCGCATGGTGACAGAGGATCTCGACTTTAACGACGGTTTCCCTGGCCATTTTCAGTCGCCCCGCAGTATTCTGCCCTGAAGGAGTTCAAAGGCCTTTCCCCGGAGCTCCCGGGACCTCTCACGCAACCGTTCCTCGATGCCCTTCCTTTTCAAGCCAAGCTCTTCGCGGTAAGCGAGCGTCTCTGTGGCAATGCTTGCCTTCTCCCTCTCCTCAGCTGCAGCGAGGGCGCTTTCGTACCTGTCCTCGAGCTCCTTCAGAGCCGCTGGGATCGAGTTTCTCTCGGCCAGCGCCTCCCGGCCGGCCCTTTCAAGAATTTCCGCAGCCCGGGCTTCCGCCTCGAGGAGCGATTCAAGGCTTTCGCTCAAGTGATTCCACCCTTTCGCTGGACACTGACAACAGTGCAGTTGTGGATATCATATGCCAAACAGCTTGAGAAAACACACGTAACTAATTGTGCTATAAATATATATGGAGTTATCAACGCAGAGGGTCGGTTTTCCACATTCCCCCCGGGTCAGCCCTTCTGCGAACCCTCTTTACCGCTCATGCTGCAGTGCCCCTGAAAGAAGACTCCCTCTTCGATAACCAGGCTTCTCGTGAAAATGTCGCCCTCGACCCGGGAGCCGTTCTGAAGCTCGAGCTGGTTCTCAGCCCTGATCGTGCCGTTTATCGTTCCGCCGATGACCGCCTGGGCAACCGTGATCTCGCCCTTGATGCGGCCCTCGTGGCCCACGGTGAGAGTTGCGGAAACACTGACCTCGCCATCCACGAACCCGTCAACCCTCAATCCGCCCTGAACGTTCAATACGCCGTTTACTGAGCTGCCTGCGCCGATGATTGAGTTGATCGCGTTACCGGTGTCTTCTCTTCCCACTTCCTTCTCCCGTCACTGATCCGCCGGAGGGGCGCCCTGCGTGGCAAGGTTTTCTATCACCCTTCTGGTGGCTCTTATCTCTTCGAGTTGCGCTTCGATCGATTCCAGGCGGGCACTTATGTCAGCGGCCCTGGCAAGGCTGTCCTGCAGGCTCTCGATCCGCCGGTTCAGCACCAGTAGCCTGGACTGCCCCACGACCCCCGACACGGAAATGTAAACAGAGGCCGCGATAGCAATAACCACAAGAGCAACAGCGGTTCGGAACAGAGGCGCTCCCGCTCCGGATACACGAAGTTCCCGCCTTTTACCGTGGGCTGAATGGGGGATCACCGCAATGGTGAACCCTTCGTGCCTCCGTGCCATACACCCTCCGTGGTGAGTCTCCCGCAGTCGCTAACCTAATCCGGTGGACCGTCAGGGGCCAATGCCTCAAAGACGCCCCAGCAGTTCACGAATGCCTTCGGTATTCATCCCCCGGCCCAGTGCCGCCATCAGAAGCAGGCGGATCTTGTGCCCCTGCATGTCTCCCGCGGTAATGGCCCCCGCTTCGATCAGATCCACACAACCGCCTTCGTAAGCGTACACTCCCAGAACCCTGCCTTCGTAGCACCGGCTTGTGATCGCAACCACAATGCCGGCCCCGATGGCCCTTTTCACCGCGGAAGCGGTTTCAGGCGGCACGTTGCCGCGGCCGAACGCCTCGATCACAATGCCTTTGTATCCCTGGCCGGACAGGTAGTCCACCAGTTCCCCGCCAAAGCCCGCCGCACACCTCACAAGACCCACCCTGCTGTCGAGCGCTACAGGACCCGGGGGCATGGAAAGCCTCCAGAGAGGCTTTCTGTGAAGGATCACACCGTCTTCGTCCACGAAGCCCAGAGGGCCGTAACCCGGAGAGGAAAAGCTGCTTGTGTTCGATGTGCATGTTTTTGTGACCCGACCGGCTGAGTGGATCTCGTCGCCGAGAACAACTGTCACTCCGAAATCATGAATTTCGGAACTTGCAGTGAGGATGGCCGCCCTGAGATTTCGCGGGCCATCCACCCCGAGCTCACCCGGGCTTCGCATGGCAGCGGTGAAAACCACCGGCGTTGTTCCCCGGAGGTGAAGGTCGGCAAGGAAGGCGCTTTCTTCAAGGGTATCGGTGCCATGGGTCACCACAACTCCCCGGTACTCCCGGGACGACTCGATCTGCTGGAGCCTGGTGGTCAGTTCAAGCATCTGAACCGGTGTCATGTGAGGGCTCGGAAGGCTGAACTTCCTCTCGTTGAACAACTGGATGTGTTCTGGAATCCCCGCCGAGTTCCTGTCGAACTCCATGCCGGGCCCTATGACAAGCCCCCTCTGTCCGGGTGCCATCTCTATTGTGCCGCCCGTGGAAAGGACCAGAATCCTTTCAGCCATCCTTCCTCCGGGACACGGCGGACAGGCTCTTCTTGAGCTTCATGGGGTCCCCCGCGAGGGCAGCGGCCTTCTCCATTATGTCTTTCCTGTTGCCGAACATGTCTAAAAGGTGAAGAAGCTCCTGGTCCGCACTCACTGCCTGCAGAAGCTTTTCGTTCTCCTCGAGAAGCCTGAGCAGGTCCTCCCTCGAAGGGTCGACGGTCCAGCGAAGCAGGATCGCCACCGAGTCGGCGTTGTCCCTGTATTTGCGGCGCATGTCCGCGCTTATCTCCCGGGCTTCTTCGTCGGTGACCACCCCGTGGGCGTGCCTCTGTTTTCTGACTTCGTCCCTGACCAGGTCGTTTATCTCCTGAAGAGCGGCAGGGTACTGGGGCGCTCCGGCTCCGCCGGAGAAGACCCATGAGTCTCTCAATGCTGCGGCAAGGATGCTTTCGGCGTTCGGGAAGGGGTTCTCAAGAATGTAACCCCACACGCAGACGAACATCGTGCCGTACTTCCTGACGAAGGATGCCCTCTCCGGTGTCCCCGACTCAAGGAGAAGCCTTCCGAGAAGAAGGTCGAGAAGCCTTCTTCTCTGGTTGCGGCCCGCCAGGAGAAGCTCGATCCTGTCCAGGGCACGCATCTTCCAAATGGGCCCGAACAGCTGCCTCTCCAGAAGATCGGTGGACTGGCCTGGAAAAACCGCGGATGAGAGGCTGCCCGCAACCATGAGAAGCAGTTCTGATGCGTCGTCGGCCCCGAGGAATTCCACGACTTCCACGATTGCACGGGCTGTCTGGAGGGCCTTCTCGGAGTCTGTCGGCTCAGCCATCAGAATCATCAGAGCACAGTTCAGGATCGGAGGAAGAGTTCGGGCCGTCCAGGCCTGAACGGGATCAGCCCCGGTGTGAAGGGCCGCCTCGGACAACTCGGAAACAGCTTTTTCATCGCCCGCAGATGGCCTGCCCCTTCTCAGCTCCATGAAGAAGTCGAGTGGGTCCCTTCGGTCACCGAGCAGGGTTTTCAGCTTCATGAGGGCTTCCCGGTCGCAATGGTAGGAAAGCGATTCGCCTCCCGGGATCGAGGATGCCGACATACCGGCGCTCAGTATTGAGCAGATCCTGATAATCTCTTCCCTGCGGGCGCCTGAAGAGGTTAACAGCGCGGTTACCCCCCCGATCCGCTTCCTTGGGATCTCCCGGGCTTCGTGAATGCCTGACCATGACGAGAGGATGTCCTCGGGGTTGAAATGGTCGGTCTCGGTTGTGGGGGCCGGGCTTCCCAGCAACCAGGCCTCGAGACCGGTGGAAAGCTCGAACGCCCTGCTCTGTTGTACTTCGGAAGCGAGGTGCAACAGGAAGTCATCGCCTGCGGGAATTCCCCCTATGCTTCTCTGGGCAAGACCGATGGCGTTTTCGAGAAACCCTGCAAGGCTCCCGATCTGTCTGTGGTAGAAGAAAACGCTTTCGGGCAGTACCTCGGTGAAGAAGGCCATGGCCGACCTGCCGGCTCCTGTGGAGACCCCCGCACCCGACACCCTGACCGGCATGAGCTTGTCCGCAAGGCGTGCGATGAATGGGCTGTTCACTGTTTCAAGCGCGTCGGGGACTTCCATGAAGGCGTTCAGTATCCTTCTGATGCCCTGATCGAGGAAGCTCGAGAAAATGGCGTCGAACCCTTCCAGCCACACGGCCTGCCTGCTGAACCTGTCGCAGACGGCGCGGATCCCAGACAGCAGCTCCTCGGACCGCTGCCTTGAGAGGCCGGGAAGAGTGAGGAAGTCCTGCATCAGCAGATCGAGGGCGGCGACCCGCCCGCCCGCCCTGAAAACCCTCTGAAGGGTCAGGTTTTCAGCCTCCCTGAGCCTGTCCTGCTCGGGGGCGGAATTGTATCCGGTGACGGCGAAGGAAAGACAATCCCTGAAAAGAGGCTCGGATGCGCTCACTTCCTGCATCAGAGGGGTTACGACCATTTCGAGGAACCTTAGCCTTCTCGATGGATCCTCGACCCTGCCAAGGAACTGGATCACGGTTTTCCCCGCTTCGGGCTGCTCGTCGAGAAGCTTCTCCATCCATGCCGGAGCGAGTCCTGACGACAGTTTTCCCCTGTCCACCGGTGTGAGAAGAGCGAAAACATCCGCGATGGAGCGGGTACGGTGGAGATACGCAGCCGCGTCGTCATCGGGAGCCATCCGCACCAGAAGAGAGGCGACGGCCGCAAGGTGAAGCTGGTGGCTTCCGCTGCCAATCATCGCCCGTTCCAGCAAAACCAGGCCCTTTCGGCCCGATGGCGCGCCATCGAGGGCACGGAAGACCGTTCTCAGACTTTTTCTGTCCGGGGTTCGGCCCGCGGACAGCACCCGCTCTGTAATGCGGTAGAGCCTCATGACGTCGACTGCGGTGTAAGAGCATCCCTCTCCGGCATCGGAAAGATAGCTGTTCACGAAGACCAGGGGCTCGCCTTCGATCCTGCCCTGCATACCGGAAAGGAATTTGACGAGCCCCTGGTAGGTTATACCCTTCTGGGCGGTGTCCACCATTTCTATGAAAAGCTCTCCCAGTTTGAAGGGGTTTTCGCTGCCCGAGAGCCTGATGGAAAGTAGTTCCACGGCCAGGTCTATCTCCATCTGGGAATCGAGATGGCTGCAGGCGACCGGACTCGAGTTGAGCACCGCGGTAACTATGCCGGGGTCATCGGTTCTGAACAGGACCATGGCGCGGTGCACCCTCTCTTCAGACAGGAACTCGGCAATCCCTCTGTGCTTTTTCAGGGCTCTCATCGCCCCGCAGTAAAAGCGCAACGATCCGATGGGAGCCATGCCCTCGGCGATCCTTCTGTATATGGGCATGCCCCTGCGTGCAACTATCTCCCATATCGGGGCAAACTCCTCTCCGGGATAGAGCCAGCCGAGGTCGGCGGCGAAATCCATGAGAACGGCCCTGTTGTTCTCCGTTACTCCTGGAAAGCTCATGGCTTTCTTCAGTGCTTCGTGAACTTCCTCGCCCCCGGCGGAAAGCCTGTCACAATGGTAGGGGAAGTGTCCCGGCAGCGTACGGGCAAGTTCGAGACAGAACGCTGCGGCATCTTCACCCAGGTTGCCGTCGCTGCTGCTTCTGAGAACCCTGAACCAGCAGGACAGGGCGTGAGCGAGATCAATAATCCCGCTGGGCTTCCCGGATTCGGGAAATGTCGCAGCAAGATTTGCGTAGCCGTCCACTCCCAGACGCCACAGGTTTCGTGGCAGAAGGTGCAGGGCGGCAAACCAGTCCCGGGTGAGTCGGGCGTTGATCGACGGAGACGCCATGTGCTTGAAAATTCTGAACACCGAACCCGCGGCTTCGGTGTCCATTCCCGCCAGCAATGATGCCGCAAGAAGAGTCAGCTCTCCGTGCGCCTTGAAAAGTGGCAGTGCGGAAAGGGCTGCAGTGGTGGCCGGCCCGGTGGAGAGAAGCTCGGGCTGTACCACCGGAAGTGCGGGAACGGATACGGATGGCGGTGAAGCGGCGTCTTCGCCATGCACTGAAAGCCAGGTGGCTAGCATCTGTTTCAGTGCATCCTTGCTTGTCATTCAGCTTCGGTTTCCGCGCATCTACTGACGCTTTCCGGGGAAAGGATGGCTGCGTCGGAAACCCTGTCTCCCTCGGAAAGGCTCATAAGCTTCACGCCCATCGTGTTTCTTCCGATCTCCCTCACATCCTCCGCCCGGAGCCTTATGGCTATCCCGCCGGCTGAGACAAGAAGGATCTCGTCCTCAGAATCGGCAACGCCTACAACCACGACCTCGCCGTTCCTGTCGCCCGTGGAAACGTTCTTTATTCCAAGTCCGCCCCTGTGGGTTATCCTGTAGGCCGATGCGGGAGTGAACTTGCCATAACCGTTCATGGTCACGGTAAGGATCCTGTCCCCGGGTGTGACACTGGTCATCCCCACCACCCTGTCGCCGCTCGCCAGCCTTATGCCCCGGACACCAATGGTATCGCGGGACATGGGCCTGATCTCTTTTTCCGAGAAGTGAATGGCCTTCCCCCGCGCGGTTCCGATCAGAAGATGGTCGTTCCCGGTGGTCATGAGAGCACTCACGAGCTCGGCGCCTTCTGAGAGCCTGACAGCCTTGATGCCCCCCTTCCGGGGTCTGCTGTACGAAGCGAGAGGGCTCTTCTTCACCATGCCCTCGCTTGTGACCATGGCAATGTTGGCGTTCCGGGTAAAATCGCTCACACACACCCTTGCCACGGGCCTCTCCCCTGGATTCAGTTCCACAAGGTTCACAAGGGCTTTGCCCAGTGTGTTGCGCCCGGCCTCGGGGATCCTGAAAACCTTCAGCCAGTAGCATCTTCCCTGGTTCGTGAAGAACAGGATGTATGTGTGGTTCGACGCAGTGAAGACCTGGTCGAGGAAGTCCTCCTCCCTGGTGATCACGCCCGTCTTGCCCCGCCCGCCCCGGTTCTGGCTCTGCCAGGTATCGATGGAGAGGCGCTTGATGTACCCCTTGTGGGACAGCATTATAACCATGGAGTCGTCGGGCACCATGTCTTCGTCTTCAAGGTTGTCGACGCCATGGGGAGAGATGCTGGTGCGGCGGTCGTCGCCCCATTTGTCGGAGACCTGCCGCAGCTCTTCCGCCACCACCAAAAGCCTTGCCTGACGGCTCGCCAGAAGGACCCTGAGTTCGCCGATCAGAACCAGAAGCTCCTGAAGTTCCTGTCTGAGCGCGTTACGGTCGAGCGCCGTGAGTCTGCCGAGGCGCATCTCGAGGATGGCCTGAGCCTGCAGTTCGGACAGACCGAATTTCTCCATCAGACGAATCCTGGCCACTTCCTGCGTGGATGAACCCCTGATTATCCGGACAACCTCGTCTATGTTGTCCTGCGCTATCAGCAGGCCCTCGAGAATGTGTGCCCGGGCCTCGGCTTTCTCAAGCTGGAACTGGCACCTGCGAAGGATGACAACGTGCCGGTGCTCGATGTAGAGCTCAAGCATCCTTCTCAGTGTCAGCCGTTTGGGAACCTGGTCGACCAGGGCCAGCATGTTGGCCCCGAAGGAGAGTTCCATGGCGCTGTGCTTGTAGAGCTGGTTGAGAACCACGTCGGCGATGGCCTCGCGTTTCAGTACGATGACTATTCTGGTGCCTTCCCGGTCCGACTCGTCGCGGAGATCGGCTATACCCGTGAGCTTCTTGTCTTTGACGAGGTCCGCGATGGATTCGATCAGCCTTGCCTTGTTCACCTGGTAGGGGATCTCGGTCACTATTATGCACTCACGCCCCGACACGGTTTCCATGTGGGAAACCGCCCTTATGACAATTCTGCCGTGCCCGGTCAGGTAGGCTTTTCGAATGCCGCCGATGCCCATGATCCGGGCTCCGGTGGGAAAGTCCGGCCCCTTGACCACGCTGAGAAGTCGCTCATCGTCGGTTTGCGGGTCTTCTATGAGAAGAAGCAGGGCTTCAATGATCTCCCGAAGGTTGTGCGGCGGTATGTTGGTGGCCATTCCCACCGCGATGCCGGAAGAACCGTTCACAAGAAGGTTTGGAAAGCCCGAAGGAAGGACGGTTGGCTCCTCGAGCCTCTGGTCGAAATTGGGCTGGAAGTCGACCGTCTTCTGATCGATGTCACGCAGCATCTCCTCGCCGATGCTTGCCATGCGGGCCTCGGTGTACCTGTAGGCTGCGGCCGGGTCGCCGTCCATCGAGCCGAAGTTGCCCTGGCCGTCGACCAGTGGATGACGAAGGGAGAACCCCTGGGCCATGCGAACCATGGCATCGTACACGGATGAGTCTCCGTGGGGATGGTACTTTCCTAGCACATCACCCACCACCGTGGCCGACTTCTTGAAGGCCCTCTGGTGGGTCAGCTTCTGTTCGTACATGCTGTATAGGATGCGCCTGTGAACGGGTTTCAGGCCGTCGCGAACATCGGGGAGCGCTCTGCTGACGATCACGCTCATGGAATAGTCGAGGTATGAGCGCTTCATCTCAACTTCAAGTTCTATGGGCTGGATCCTTGCTTCGTCAGACATCGAGATTTCTCACCTCCCCGGCATGTTCAAGGATGAACCTGCGCCTGGGCTCCACCTCGTCACCCATGAGTGTGGAAAACACGTGGTTAGCCTCTACCGCATCTTCCATCATGACTTTGAGAAGCTTCCTTGTTTCGGGGTTCATGGTTGTCGACCACAACTGCTCGGGGTTCATCTCGCCGAGCCCCTTGTACCTCTGTATGGTCGCCTTCTGTTCATCGATCGTTGCCAGAAGCGCGTTCAGGTCCCTGTCGTCGTAGATGTACCTGCGGTTCTTTCCCCAGCGAACCAGGTACAGCGGGGGTTGTGCGATGTAAATGTTCCCCTTTTCGATCAGTTGCGGCATGTAGCGGTAAAAGAACGTGAGGAGAAGTGTTCTGATGTGAGATCCATCGATGTCGGCGTCGGTCATGATGATGATCTTGTAGTACCTGAGCTTTGCTATGTCGAAGTCTTCGGAACCTATGCCCGTTCCCACGGCTGTGACCATGGTTCTTATCTCATTGTTGTTGAGTATTTTATGAAGTGGGGCCTTCTCAACGTTTATCACTTTGCCGCGCAGGGGGAGAATGGCCTGGAAGAACCGTTTTCTGCCCTGCTTCGCGCTGCCTCCCGCCGAGTCGCCCTCGACGATGAAAAGCTCTGCTTCTTCGGGATTCCTGACGGTGCAGTCCGACAGCTTCCCGGGAAGTGACGCGGTTTCGAGGGCTCCCTTCCTTCGGGTGAGTTCCCTGGCCTTTCTTGCGGCCTGCCTCGCCGCGCTGGTGTCAAGGCATTTGAGAACGATCTTGCGGGCCGTGGCCGGGTTCTCTTCGAAGAACTGCTCGAGGCCGGAATAGACGATGTTTTCAGTGTTGCCCTTCACCTCACGGTTTCCAAGCCTTGTTTTGGTCTGGCCTTCGAACTGGGGGTTCTGGATCTTCACGCTGACAACCGCCGCCAGGCCTTCCCGCACATCGTTGCCCGAGAAGCTCTCGTCAGCCTTCTTGAACATTCCGTTCTTTGTCGCGTAGTCGTTGAGGCACCTGGTCAGGGCGGACCGGAAGCCAGTGAGATGAGTTCCGCCGTCAATGGTGTTGATGTTGTTCACGAAGGTGAACACATCCTCCTGATACGCGGAGTTGTACTGAATGGCAGCCTCGACCTTGAAATAGCTTCCGTCTTCAAGCATGCTTTCCCGGGAGAGGAAGATGGGGGTTTCGTGCAGGGGCGAACGGTTCTCGTTCAGGAACGCAACGAAGGAGCTTATGCCTCCGTTGTAGCGGAAGGTCTTCTCCCTTTTTTCGTCCGTCCTGTCGTCACAGAGCAGTATCGTCAGGCCGCTGTTCAGGAATGCAAGTTCCCTGAGGCGTTTGGAGAGCAGGTCGAAGCTGAATTCACATGTTTCGAAGATCTGGTCGTCGGGCATGAAGGCGACCGTGGTCCCACGGGGTCGGTGACCCTTTGGAAGCGGCTCTTCCTGAAGGGGTTCAACCGGTTTTCCCCTGGAATATGACTGTGAGAAGAGCGAGCCGTCCTTTGCTATGGAAACCTTGAGCCGGACGGACAGCGCGTTTACAACGCTCACTCCCACGCCGTGGAGCCCCCCCGAGACTTTGTAGCTTTTGTCATCGAACTTGCCGCCGGCGTGAAGGGTGGTCAGAACCACCTGGACTGCGGAGACTCCCGATTTCTGGTGGATATCGGTGGGAATACCACGCCCGTTGTCTTCGACCGACACGCTCCCGTCGGGCAGCAGCGAGACACGAATGGTATCGCAGAACCCAGCCTGCGCTTCGTCGACGCTGTTGTCCACCACCTCCCAGACAAGATGGTGGAGCCCGGCGGTGGAGGTCGACCCGATGTACATGCTTGGCCGCTTCCTGACGGCGTCGAGCCCTTCAAGAACTTGAATCGAGTCGGCGCCGTACTCGCCCTGTTTTTTCTGTGTCAAACCTTTTCAAGCCTTTCATGTGGGGATTGTGAAAGCTTCACCACAATGCGCCGGAAAAGCGCGCGACCTGCAAGTTCGTTGATGCGGTGGACTATGGCAGCTGAACGGGACCGGATCTCCATGCAGACCGCCGGATGTGAGGCGACGACGAGAATGACATCTTCATTGAAACCCGAGGCGGAGCACATCCCGCTCAGAGGTAACCCCACGGCCTCGGGCCAGAATCCAATTGCGCGGCTTCTGTGATAGGCCTCTGAGAAATCCATTTCCGCGTCCATCGAATGCAGGATGTCGGCAACTTTCCTCACGGGTTCCGAAAACCTCCATTACACGGGATTCGCGAGGCGCACCGGCATCAGGAGGGCAAGGTACTCCATGCCGGAGTCCTGCTCGAGTTCTTCGATCACTACCGCGGTTGCGCCGTCTTTTATCTTCAGAAGAACGGATTCACTGTCCATGTTCTTGAGTATCTCCATGAGAAAGTCTCCGTTGAAGGCTATCTGAAGGGGGTCGGAGTCGAAGTGAGCCTGAAGCTCTTCCCTGGCTTCGCCGGCGTCGGTGTTTTCAGCCTGCAGGATCATTTTTCCGGGTTCGAGCGTGAAGCGGACCTGGTGGGTGGCCGGGTTGGCTATGATGCGCATTCGTCTGAGGCTTGCGATGAGGTCGACCCGGTTCACGGTCAGCACGTAGGGGTTTTCGCTGGGGATGACCTTTTCGTAAGGCGGGTAGGGACCCTCGATTATGCGGCTGAATACGGCGGTTTCGCCGGACTTGAAACATATCTGGGTTCCCTGGCTTCCCAGCATGATGTTCTCGTCCTCGCCCAGACGGCCAAGGAGGTTCAGGGCCTTGGGGGCCACTATTGCATCCAGTGCTTTTTCGGATACAAGACCGCTCATGCGCATCCTGGCGAGCCGGTGGCCGTCAGTGGCGACCATTTCGAGCCCTTCTGAACCCATTTTCCAGAGTGCCCCGTTCAGCGCCGGCCTGTAGTCGTCAGAGGCCACCGCGAAAGCTGTCTTTCTTACTGCGTCGGATACGGCCTTCAAAGGGAGCTCTGTAAAGGCCACATCAGCGGCCGAGGGGAGGGATGGAAAGCTCTCGCGGCTGCTTCCCGCGAGAACGAAGTTGCTGTTCCCGCAGGAAATGGTGATCCTGCTGCCCGACCCCCCGATATGAATGTCGCCACCTGGAAGCTCTTTGACTATCTCAAGGAGCTTCTTGCCCGGAAGGGCCACGGAACCCTGGGTGCTGATGGTGGCCGGAACCGATGTGGTAACCGACGTGTCGAGATCGGTAGCGGCAAGACACAGCCTGTCGGCCTCGGTTTCGAGGAGGATGTTCGTCAGGGATGGGAGGCTTGTTTTTGGCGGCAGAGCGTTGGCGACAATGCTGAGACCCTTGAGAAGGTCTCCGTACGACACGAGCAGCTTGACCATATGCGTCTCTCCTTCCGAAGGATTACAGAGAGGTAGTGTTCAAACATCTAAAGAATAGTCATCACAATTATACTCGTGGATTTGTGGAAAAGTAAGGCTCCCGGGATGCGGGGCAAGGAATTCCATATGTTGAAAACATGTGGACAGGAACCATGGAAAACAGGCTTTTTCCACAGAGAGGGACAGGAATCGGTTATGAGCGAAAAGTCCACAGCTGTATCCACAGAGAAAAAGGGGGTTGTCCACATTTTCAACTCGTCAGGTTGTCCCGGATATCCTGAACCTTACGCTTGAGCGATGGGTTCTCGGAAAGGATTTCCTTTATCCTGGCAATTGCGTTGAGAACCGTTGAGTGGTCGCGGCCGGTGAAGAAGCGCCCGATTTCCGTGAGAGGTGTGTCGGTCAACTCGCGTATCAGCAGCATTGAAACCTGTCTTGGTATCAGTATCTCCCTTTTGCGCTGCTTTCCCCTGATCAGGGCCGGGTTGATGGAAAACGCTTCGGCCACTGCGCCGGTAATGCTGCCGGGGTTAAGGTGGCGGGTCCCGGCCCCCAAGGACTCGGCGATGATGTTGCGCACCAGATCACGGGTTATCGAGATGTTCTGGATCTGCGAGCGGACCGCGAGAAGGTTGATCATCCCCTCGAGTTGTCTGATGTTGGATTTCACCGTGTCCGCGATGAAGTACATGGTGTCTTCGTCTATCGAAATGCTGCGTTCCCTGGTTATCTGGGTGAGGATGGCGACCCTTGTTTCGAGACCGGGGGGTTTGATGTCGGCAACGATGCCGGATTGAAACCTCGATACCAGTCGTTCCTCAAGGGGTTCGATCTCGTGGGGCGGCCTGTCGGAAGTGAGAACTATCTGTCTTCCCTGAAGATAGAGGTGGTTGAAGATATGAAAGAGCTTCTGTTCCGAAACCTGCTTGCCCCCAAGGAACTGCACGTCGTCCATGAGCAGGTAGTGAACATCCCGGAATCGACGCTCGAACTCCTCCATTGTGCCTTTGTTGTTGAACGCTGCCACTAGTTGAATCAAGAATGCCTCACTGGAGATATAGCGGTAGACGAGGTCGGGCCTGTGGGTGCTCACATAGTGGGCTATAGCCTGGATGAGATGGGTTTTTCCCAGCCCGACGCCCCCGTAGATGAAGAGAGGGTTGGCGATGTCGGAACCCATGTTCTTCGCCGCAGAAAGCGCGGTGGCGTGAGCAAGGCGGTTGTTGTCGTCAACAATGAACCGTTCGAAGGTGTAGGACGCGCGAAGCATCGTGGGAAGAATGGACTCACGCCGGGTCGGAAGGTTCCTGGGAACAACGGAGATGGCCCTGAAATGCAGGTCGGGGCAATCAAGGAGCTCGGCGAGAATAGAACGGAGCTTCTCGGAATAGTGCGCCGAGACGAAACCGGCGTTGAACTCGTCTTTGAAAGCCACAGTGAAGGTGTTGTACTCGTAGCTGACGAACCTGGAACCCGCGAGCCATGAGTTGTAGATGTCCAACCCCATTATCTCTCTGGTTCTGAGGAGGCATTCGGACCAGGTGGCCTCGGGGGAGACGCTCAGGTAAGACACGGCAGAACAGTCGTAAAGCGATTGCGCACAACGGTGTCAGAAGAAATCAACATGGTTTTCAACATCCCTAGAAAACAGGTAAACAATTATACAACAAACACATAAGAAAACCGAGAGTACGGGGGTAGACAAAACATGTTGATTTCTTTTTCTTTGGCAAGGGCAAAAAAGAGCTTGACAACGGCCCTGCTCGATAGTAAGATTCCGCTTCCCTTTTGAATACGCTTTTTCTGTTTCCCGGGGCAACCAGCCGCCGGCATAGTCAAGAAGGAACGGGTTATGAAGAGAACCTATCAACCCAGCAGGATCTCCAGGGTGAGAAAGCATGGGTTCAGGGCCAGGATGGCCACCCGGGGCGGCAGGAAGGTTCTGAATGCCAGAAGACGGAAGGGCCGTAAGAGACTGGTCCCCTGAGGCAGACAGAACCGGCGCCTCACACTTCACCCTGAAGAAAACCCCGGAATTCATGCGTCTGTTCAGATCTGGACAGCGCTTCAAGGGCGGGGTGATCCGGGCGAGACACTGCAGAAACACCCTGGGCATTATACGCCTGGGGTTTTCCGTTTCAAGGAAGACCGGGAATGCAGTGGAAAGGAACCTCTTCAGAAGAAGGATGCGACACCTGGCGCGGGAAGCACCGGCCGGGTTGGGGTTCGACGCTGTCGTCACGCCTCAGGTGAAGCTCAGGGAAATAGGATGGTGTTCGCTTTGTGAGGATTTCACGATGCTTCTCAAGGCAGCCGGGCGTTGAAGAGCATTATCATTCTGATGATAGACGCATACAGGAAGCTTCTTTCCCCGCTGTTGCCGAGTTCATGCCGCTTTACCCCCACGTGCAGCGGATACGCCAGAACCGCGGTTGAAAGGTTCGGCGCATGGAAGGGATCGATGCTCGCCCTGAAGAGGATTTTAAGATGCAACCCCTGGAATTCGGGGGGATACGACCCTGTACCGGAGGAAAAGAACAATGGCAATGAGTGACCAGTCCAGAATGCTTCTCGCGGCCACGCTCATGATGGCGGTTCTTGCTTTGAGCTGGTTTCTCGCAAGCCCCCGCGGAACGGACCCCGCCCGGGAACCCGAAGCGGCCCGGCCCGATACCGTCGCGATGCAGGAGCTTGTGCAGGTATCGGAACCCGAGGATGTTTCACTTCCCGCAGAACTGCCGGACAGCATCACTCCCCCCCGAAGCATCGTTTTGAGGATAATGGATGACGGGGTGGTTCTTGTGGATGCTGAACTCTCCACGGACGGCGGATGCGTGACGAAGTGGTCGCTCGCCGGATACCCCGATCTTTCAGGCGTCGGAGACGGGTCACTGGTGAACCTCGCTGCAGACCCCTGGCTCACAGTGATGACACCGTCAGGCTCCAGGGTTCCGTTCTCCTCGGAAAGCCCGGATACGGTTACGGTAACCTCCGAGACCCAGATCATCTTCAGTTACGGTTCGGCAAGACGAATATTCACATTCAATTCGGGAACATACGCATTCGATGTATTTGATGAGGGGCTTTCCGAGGTAATAACAGTACAGGCCGGCGCCATCCCGGTTACCGAAGAAGACGCAGACATGAGGCAGTACTTCTCCGCCTACTGGTACACGAACAAGATGACCCGGAAAAAAGCTCCTTCGATAGAAGCGTTCGACGGCGTCGGAAACAGCCGTTGGGTCGCGGCGGCCTCGAGGTATTTCTGTATCATTCTGCTCCCTCATTCCAGGGAGAGGGTGAGTGGTTTCGTGGCACCGGGGGAGGGAGGCTCTCCCGAAGTGTCTCTCGAGACTGACAGCGTTACCGTTTACGCGGGACCTGTCGGCTACACCGTTCTCAGCGAGTTGGGAAGCGACACCGGGAAGCTTGTCGATTTCGGTTTTCCAGTTATACGGCAGCTTGCACAGCTGATATTCCTGTACCTTGAAAGGGTGCTGTCATTCATCGGGAACTGGGGTCTGAGGATCATGGTGCTCGCGGTGACCCTTCAGATATTGATGATGCCCCTCACCCGAAAAAGCTATGTGGCCATGCAGAAGATGCAGAAGCTCTCTCCGGCCATAAAGGAGATTCAGAAGAAGTACGCCTCCGACCCCCAGAAGCAGCAGATCGCCATGCAGAAGCTCTACAAGGAATCCGGCGCGAACCCCCTCGGCGGCTGTCTCCCCATGATACTTCAAATGCCGGTGTTCTTTGCGATGTACAGGGTTCTCGGGAATGCGGTCGAACTCAGGGGGGCGCCATTCGTGTTCTGGGTGACCGACCTTTCCCGGCCCGAGATACTCATTCCTTTCCAGTCGCCCATACTGGGCCTTCAGGGTATCGGTCTCATGGCCCTTGTGACCGCGGCGTTCATGCTGATACAGCAGAAAATGAACTCGGCATCCATGCAGCAGCAGAAGGGTATGATGTACCTGATGCCCGTGATGATGGGGTACTTCTTCATGAAGTTCGCCGCTGGGCTCAACCTCTACTGGATGGTTTACAATATCCTCAGCATGGTGAACCAGGAAATAATAAAGAAGAAGATGCAGGCGGAAGAGTCCGTGTGAACCCGTCGACCGACATCATCGCCGCCGTCGCCACCCCTCCGGGGCTTTCGGCGCTGGCTGTCGTCAGGCTTTCGGGGCCCGGTTCCGCAGCCCTTGTGGAAGGCCTTTGCGGTGTTTCCGCAGGCAGGCTGTCGGGATTGAGAAGGCTGCTCGTGGAGATACCCGGTGTTGGTGATGCTGTAGCGCTGGGATGGCCCGAAGGGAAAAGCTACACCGGCGAGGAAATGGTGGAGCTGATGTGCCATGGCATTCCGGAGAGGGTGTCGCGTCTTTACGGAGCCGTTCTGGGCGCGGGAGCACGAAGCGCCCTGCCCGGAGAGTTTACCGCCAGAGCCTGGCGCAACGGCAGGATCAGCGGGCAGCAGATCATTGAACTCGCGGCCGCCACGGAGACGGGAAGCACTTCGGCGCGCCTTCCAGAAGCGGTCATTGAGCTTCAGGAAAGGGTCTCGCAGGCCCTGGAAACACTGGAAGGCTCAATCGAGTTTCAGGACGATTCATGCCCGGCGGCAGCCAATCCCGTAGCGGCCCTGCAACGGGCCGAAGAAGCGGCCGAAGCCCTTCTGACAAGTACACACTCACTACAAAGGGTGATGAAGGTGTACCTGATGGGGCGCGTCAACGCCGGGAAGTCAACACTGATGAACTGCCTTTGCGGTGGAGAAGTCGCTCTGGTTGACCCGTCCCCGGGTACCACAAGGGACGGGGCCCGTCGGGAGATCGTGCTTATGGGAAGAAGGTTTCTTCTCGTGGACACTCCGGGCTTCGGCGGAGAAGGGATAGACAGCATCGCCCTCGACAATGTGATCCGGGAGATCACAAGCGATGACACCGTACTGTGGCTGAGCCCCGAGGGGGAGAGTCCGCCGGAACCCATTGAAAGAAGCGCGGGCCGTGTTGTTCTGGCCGTTTCAAAGAGTGATACGCATCGGCTTGAGGGGTTTCGGGTTTCTTCGGTGAGCGGGGAAGGCAGAGAGCCACTCTGCGAAAAGCTGCTGAGCACAGGCTCCTCGCCCGTTGAGCAAAGTGCATCAGAGATCCTGACCCTGCTGGAGCATGCTGCAGACTTCGTTGAAACCGAACCGGGAATAGCGGCTGCGCTGCTGCGGGAAGCCGAAGAAAAAGCCGTGGAGATGACCGGGTTCAGGCATGACATTGATGCCGTTGAACGGGCTCTGAGCGTCCTCTGCGTTGGAAAATAGAACCGTTGTCGTTGTGGGAGGCGGCCACGCCGGGGTCGAGGCGGCCCTTGCCGCTGTCAGGGTTGGGGCTTCGGCTGTCCTTGTCACCGCTGAGCCTTCGGCCATTGCGGTGATGCCCTGCAACCCGGCCATAGGCGGAGTTGCAAAAGGATGCCTGGTACGCGAGATTGACGCTCTTGGCGGGGTCATGGGTCTAGCGGCCGACTATGCGTCACTGCAGTTCAGAATGCTCAACCTCAGCAAGGGCCCCGCGGTATGGGGACCCAGGGTTCAGGCGGATTCAGGGGGCTACCCCGGGTTTGTAAGAAGTGCCCTAACCACTGCGGGAGTGTCAATCGTCGAAGGCATGGCGCGCTCGCTTTGCGGAGGATCCGGTCGTTTCACGGCGGTCGATCTTGAAGACGGCCGATCGATACCGGGTGATGCATTTGTGCTTGCCACGGGAACATACCTTGGCGGAGTTCTCTTCCGTGGCGGTGAGAGGTGGCCTGGCGGTCGTGCGGGGGGGCTGTCATCCGTAAGCCTTGGCCGGTTCCTGTCCGGATTGTTTCACGTGGAACGTTTCAAGACCGGAACCTCCCCCAGGGTTGTGACCAGAACCGTGAAAACCGACGCGCTCGAGGTCCAGAGTGCCCACACCTTCCCGTTCAGGTTCAGCCTCGAAAGCGATTCGCCGGTCCGTAACAGCATGCTGTGCCATCTTGCGCGCACCAATGAGAGAACGGGCCGCGCCATTCTGGAAAACCTCGACAGATCGCCCCTATACGGGAAGAGGATAGAAGGAAGAGGCCCCAGGTACTGCCCCAGTTATGAAACAAAGGTGGTGAAGTTCCCTGAACGTCACGAGCACCCGGTGCATCTCGAGCCGCTCTCCCCCGAATCGAGGCTCTCTTACCTTAACGGTCTTTCAACAAGCATGCCGCAGGATGTGCAGTACAGAATGCTGAGAACCATAAAGGGGTTGGAGAATGTTGAGATAGCTTTGTTCGGTTACGCTGTTGAGTACTCCCGCCTTGCCTGGGGTGAGTTCGACATGTCGCTTCGCCTCTCGGGGACTGAAAACCTGTTCGCCGCAGGGCAGATCCTTGGCACCTCCGGTTACGAAGAAGCCGCCGCATTGGGGCTTCTCGCGGGAGCCAACGCCGCAAGGACGGCGATGGACCAGGGCTGCGTGGTTCCGGACAGGGAAGAGAGCTATCTGGGTGTAATGGTGAGCGACCTTGTTCGAAAGGGAATAGATGAACCCTACCGCCTGTTCTCCAGCCGGGCGGAAAACAGGCTTCACCTCAGACAGGACAACGCCCACGCAAGGCTTGAAAAGCTGGCCCGTGACCTTGGCGTTCTGCGCGGTCGCAGGCTTTCGCTTGTCGAGGATCACCTGAAGCAGTACAAAAAAGCCCATGAGCTGATCCGTACCGCAGGGCTCGAGTCTCTCTGCAGAAGACCCGAAGCCTCCCCCTCTGACGTTATGAAAAAGGACAGCAGAATTGGGGGGCTGAACCCCGAGTGTGTGGAGACAGCGTTCAACGACATCAAATACGACGGCTATATCAGCAGGCACACAAGGCGCCGGAAGGCTGTCCGGGAACACTGGGACCTTCCTCTTCCCGAAGGTTTCCGGGACGTGGGGATATCCATTGAAGCCCGACAGGCAATCGAAACAAGCAGACCCGAGACCATCAGGGAAGCCGCTTTACTGCCCGGCGTGCGGGCCTCAGACCTTGAAGTTCTTACACTGCTGGCTCTTAAGAACAGGTGTTCCACGTGAAACACATTCCGTCCGGAGCAATACAGGACATTGCCGCCCTTGGTGTGACGGCCGACGGATCAGTGATCGACAGGCTGGGAGAGTTCGCCGGTCTTCTTGAAAAGGCGATGGGGGGAAGGTTCGGAAACCTTCTGGGTCCTATGGAAATGGGACGCCTCTGGAACAGACACATCCTGGAATCCGTGGCATACATTCCCCTCCTCAAAAAAGACGTACCGGTTGTGGACATAGGAAGTGGAGCGGGCTTTCCGGGGATTGTACTCGCACTGTTCGGCCTGGAGGCCACACTTGTCGAAAGCCGCCGAAAACGGTTTCTGTTTCTCGTTTGGGTCAGGGAGACCATGAAGCTCGGGAATGTCCGTGTGCTGAACGGAAGGGTGGAGGATTGCGGACCGTTCCCGGGACCCGTGTCGTTCACCGCCAGGGCGGTCGAGAACCCCCACAGTCTGGTGCAGAAGATATCGGACACTTCCCGGGAAGACTTCTCTCTCACCGTCCGGACGGGAGAGACCTATTCATTTCCAGGGGTGGAAGTTGTAAAAAAGCTGCCTTCTCCGCCTCTTGACCGTCCGGGATTCATGGTGCAGTTTCGCCATCCCGGAGCGGTGGTTCATCGGGGAAACGGGGGAACATGACCAGGATCATAGCAGTCGCGAACCAGAAGGGCGGTGTGGGGAAGACCACCACGGTGATCAACCTCGGCGCAAGCCTTGCCGTGAACGACAGGGATGTACTGATCGTGGATCTCGATCCCCAGGCCAATGCCACGAGCGGTCTTGGCCGTGAGCTTGGGGGGCTCGAAGGCATGCACGCCCTCATGGCGGGGCGAAAGTCCCTTTCTGAAACGGTTGTTTGTACCGACGTGGAGGGGCTTGACCTTGTTCCGGGCTCCACCGACATGGCCGGGCTCGAGATCGAACTGGCCTCGCAGGAAAAACGCGAGTTCTTCCTCGACAGGGCGCTGAAGGGTCAGGTCGAGAAATACTCGTACGTACTCATAGATTGCCCTCCCTCTCTCGGGCTTCTTACGGTTAACGGGCTCGTTGCGGCCGACAGCGTTCTTCTTCCGCTCCAGAGTGAATACTACGCCCTTGAAGGGCTTTCCCATCTGCTTCAAACGATCTCCAGGGTCAGATCGGCATGGAATCGAAGGCTTCTTCTTTTCGGCGTGGTGATGACAATGTACGATTCAAGGCTTAAACTTAGCAGGGAAGTGTTTGACGAAGCCAGGGCACATCTGGGTAAAGCATTGTTTCGCACCACTATACCCCGTAATGTGAAGCTTAGTGAAGCTCCCAGTTACGG
This sequence comes from Candidatus Fermentibacteraceae bacterium, assembly GCA_046485185.1. Taxonomy (GTDB): domain Bacteria; phylum Fermentibacterota; class Fermentibacteria; order Fermentibacterales; family JCC-6; genus UBA6080. The sequence continues at coordinate 33,769 of JAWOHL010000061.1, read as the reverse complement.
GAAGCCGGCGATCCTTTACGACCCTTTTTCAAAGGGAGCCGGCAGCTACCTCAGTCTTGCAAAAGAGGTGATGGAAAGATGAAGGAAAAGGGAAAAAAGGCGTTGGGAAGAGGGCTTGAAGCGCTTCTGCCGGCAATCTCAGCGAGAACCGCCGAAACAGGTGCTTCTACGAATATCCCTGTTGATCTCATAGACGCCAACCCGTTCCAGCCCAGGGTGGACTGGAGCCAGGACGACCTTCAGTCACTCAGCGATTCGATCCGGGCCCAGGGTATCATACAGCCCCTTGTTCTCCGTTCTGTCGGAGAGCGTTACCAGCTCATCGCCGGGGAAAGACGGCTCAGGGCGTCCATAATGGCCGGGCTTTCAGAGGTTCCCGCAGTCATCAGGGAAGCCGACGACCGTCAGATGCTCGCGCTGGCCCTTGTGGAGAACATACAGCGGTCCGACCTGAACCCCATGGAGAAGGCCGAGGCCTTCAGCCGCTTCTGCAGCGAGTTCCATCTCACGCAGGAAGACCTCGGACGGCAGGTGGGACTCAGCCGGTCAGCGGTTGCCAACTTTCAGAGACTGCTTGAGCTGCCGGAGAAGGTCAGGATCATGCTTCGCACGGGTCAGCTCACCATGGGACACGGCAGGGCGCTGCTTGGTCTTCCCGACGGGGATCACATGGTGAGGGCCGCCAGGATGGCCGTTCACAAGGGCATGAGCGTTCGAGCCCTCGAGGAGCTGGTTCGCAGCCGGAGGCCGGAAGGCCGCGGGAAGAAGACCGGAAAGGTCCGAGAGGTTTCACCCGAGATCGTTGCGCTGGAAGAGGGTCTTCAGAGGCTTTTCGGCACCAGGGTGAGGGTGAGGGATGCCGGGGGCCGGGGCAGCATAGAGATTGAATACGGGTCGCTGGACGAGCTGGACAGGCTGCTCTCCATTTTCAGGGGTTCCTCCCGTTGACATAGTACAGCGTTGTCATATCGTACTCACCGCTCTAACCAGGAGGTTTCAAATGGCCTACAAGATCACCGATGCATGCATCGCCTGCGGTGCCTGCATGAGCGAATGCCCCGTGGACGCCATCAGCGAGGGAGACAAATACTCCATCGATCCGGCGACCTGTATCGATTGCGGCGCGTGTGCCGCTGTATGCCCGGTCGAGGCCATCGAAGCTCCCTGACCGGTTCCCTGGGTTACAATGGGCGGGTCTTTCAGTGGCCCGCCCTTTGTTTTGCCATGCAGTTGTAGAGGGTTCTGAGGTCCGATACCATTTTTTCCGCCGAGAAAGGTTCGAGATCCGAGTCGACATTTTGAAGAAGTGATTCGGAAAGACCGGGTGTGGTGAGTATTTCCAAAACCCTTCCTGCGAGACAGCCCGGATCGCCCACCGGGCAGATCATGCCGTTCGCGGTTCCGGTGAGAAGCTCGGATACCCCTCCGACATCCGTGGAGACCACGGGCACCCCCGAAGCAAGAGACTCCAGCATCCCCCTGGGCAGCCCTTCGCTCACTGATGTGATGAGGAACACATCGAAAGCCGGCAGAAGGCTGCAAACATCCGTTCTGTTCCCCGCCAGGATCAGTGCGTCCGAAAGGCCCGATGAATCGACCCTGCGTTCGACCTCGGGCCGCATCGGGCCGTCGCCTATCATCACGAACCTGCATTGGGGAAGCTTTTCATGAATTCGTGAAGCGACGGCCAGGAATGTCAGGGGGTCCTTCACAGGAGCGAGTCTTGCCACGGTTCCCACGACCGGGCAATCTGCGGGCAGTCCCAGTTCAGCGCGGGCATCGGCCGTCCGCCCCCTGCATGACTTGAAAGGTCCGAATTCAACACCGCTTCGGATCACCGTGTAATCCCCGGGGCTGCCGATACCCCAGACGGAGCCCTTGAAAATGTCTTCGGGAGTGACGGCCACTGATTGATGTGCAAGGCGGAACCCCACCCTTTCCATGGTGGTGTACGCTGCCTGAAGCAGAAAGCTCATCTGTGAATCGAAGGGCCAGCCGTGGAAGGTCTGGACCACCATGGGGGAGCACCCCGAAAGCCGCGCCGCGGCTCTGCCCAGAAGGCGGGCCTTGGACCCGTGGGTATGAACGATCGTATAACCGCCCTGTTTGATGATGTTGGTAAGCTCATACAGGGCAAGCATATCGTGAAGGGGAGAGATCCTCCAGACAAGGTGGGGGCAAATAGTCGTTGTGATGCCGAATTGCGCGGCGAGATGGAAGTAATCCCCTTCCGGGGGCCTCTCGGGTCCGACGACCAGTTCGGAACGGAACCCTTCATCCCGAATGTCACGGCAGCTCAGAAGTGTGTTCATCCCGGCACCGCCGACGGCAAGCCTGGTCAGCACATGAAGGATCGATACCTCTTCGGGCATGGACTCAGGCTTTTTTGCGGCCGTGCAGAACTGCCATGAAGAATATGAATATCAGCAGTGTCAGCGCGGAATAGAAAATCGGGCTCAGGAACAGGAACCCGACCGCCCAGAACGCCGCCAGGAATGGCAGCATCTTTCTGACATGGCTGCCGACTGGGAGCAGCCCCGTCCTGCCTGCGGGGAAAGTGTTGTAAAGACGGATGAGGTCTTCGGCGAAGCTGAAGAGAACGATGGAAACCGCCACGAGCGACAGATGAAGAACGATCCCCCCAACAAGTGCCCTGTTGTCGAACAGGGCAAGGATCGATGTGAAGAAAGGCAGCATCAGCAGGCCGCAGAGAAGAAAGCCCATGCCCCATTGAATTGCGGTGTCTCTGGTCAGAGCATGCCCCTTTGCCGCCAGAAGCGCTATGAACCGCCGCAGAAGCAGGCGGGTAAACTCGAACAGCCCTTTCAGAACAGCAAGAACAAGCACCACCAGCAGAATGTCATGAACCCGCTGATTCATCGACGGTTACCTCCGTTTGCGTTTCGATTCGGCCTTTTTCGTTCTGTGTGCCCTGAGCTGCACCAGCAGCCCTGCCGTGAACAAGACGGCAAGGGTCAGAAAGTAGCCGAATATCCCGATGGGGATGGAGAAGTTGGCAGCAAGGTTGACCGCGCCGGAAGAGGCCGTTAGGCTTCCAAAAGCAGCGGTGAGAAGAGCAAGCACAAAGTTTTTGTAGGCGCAGGCCAGGCCTCCGCCAAGAAGGGCGGCCACGATGACCACGATAACCGATGGCGGGGCCATGAAGGCGAATACCGCTGATACTGCCAGTAGCGCGCCGGCGAAAAAAAGCGCCAGTCGAAGGAGCAGGCCGGAAAGAACGGCGAAGAGAATGCCGAAAATCCACGGACCCAGACGGATGAAGCCGGGGTCGTTCCACAGGGCCGAGGCTATTCCCGCGCCGTGCACCAGCCCCAGGACAAGACCTGACAGAGCCAGGACAACGCTGACGAGCCTGTTTCCGAAAAAGGCTGCAAACACTCCCGTGACGACCATCAAGACCGGCACCCAAAGGGGATCGATCATCACCAGTTCGCCGATCATTCCTCTCCCCCTCCCTTCCAGTCCCTGAAAAGATGCGTCAGACTCCCGGCCTCGCGCACAACTCCGGCGTCCAGCCCGAGGTTGTGGGGCGTTCTCACCAGAATGGCCCTGAAGCCGCCCCTCCTTGCCGCCTCGATACCCTTCCATGCGTCTTCCACCACCAGGCAGGATCCAGGTGGAACGCCAAGAACCGTGGCGGCCCTCAGGAATATATCCGGATCGGGTTTATGCCTTGACCCCTCGCCCCCAACCACTGCAGGCACCGGGCTTCCGCCGCGCTCGAGAACGGTTCGGACAAGGTCCGAATCGGTGTTCGACGCTATTATGCAGGGCTTCCTGCCCGATACCCACGAGAGAAGTTCCGCGGCCTCCGGGAAGAGGGGTATCGCCCCTGTACGGCAGAGGGCTCCGTAAAGCTCCTTCTGGCGGCTACGCAGCGCTTCCTTGTCCTGCGGGGTGTACCCCATCTCGGTAAGGTGCTGTTCACCCTGGCCCAGAAAAGACCACCTCAAAAAGTACTCACTCTCCCCAATGGGTCGTGCAGGCGAAATGGTCATGTTCCAGGTTTCCCTGTAGAAAGGCTCGCTGTCCGCCAGTACGCCGTCGAAATCGAACAGAACGGCGCCGCAGTTTTCCCATTCCCGGCGAAGCGACAAACGAACCCCCTTCGGCTTTGCACAAACGGAAGACAGGAATCATAATAGCTTTCCACATCCGTTGTCCCTGCTTCAGCTTCACCGGGAGGTGTTCTTTGTTCAACAATTTTGAAGAGATACGGAGTGCGGCCAGGGGGATCAGCGGCGCCAGGGTAGCGGTACCCATGGGGCACGATGCCGCGTCCCTCGAGGCTCTCGTAACCGCTGCGCACGAGGGGCTCGCCGAGGCCGTGGTGATCGCTCCCGCCCGGGAGGTGGAACGCACACTGGCCAGCCTGCGCCTGTCCCTGCCCCCGGGTATCACCGTGGAGGATCAATCGGACGAGGAAGCCGCGGCGCTCAGGGCCGTGCAACTCGTAAGCCGGGGCAGTGCCACCATCCTGATGAAGGGTCTTTTGAAAACGTCCACCTTCCTCAGGGCCGTGCTGGACGAGAAGGTGGGGCTCCGGTCCGGCGGCATACTCAGCCACATAGCCGTGGTTCATGTCCCCCGGCAGAACCGTCTGGTGGCCATAACGGACGGCGGCATGAATATCCGCCCCGACGCGGAACAGACCGTCCAGATAATCCGCAACGCCGGGTTCGTCATGCGAAGGCTGGGAGACCCGGTGACAAGGGCGGCCCTGCTGGCGGCCATCGAGGCCCCCAACGACAAGATGCCCGAAACCCTTCTCTGGAAGGAAGTGGTCGACCGGGGAATCCCGGGGATTTTCGTCGACGGCCCCATGGCGGTCGACGGCGCCATGGACCCCGAGGCCGCGGCAGTAAAGGGAATGACGGGCGAGGTACCGGGACGGGCCAACGTTCTGGTGACACCTGACATAGCCAGCGGGAACATTTTTGCCAAAGCCTTCATGTACATGACCGACGCCCAGGTTGGGGGACTTGTGGCCGGGGCCACGGCTCCCGTCGTCATGTTGAGCCGGTCCGATTCGCCCTCCACCAAGCTCAACTCACTTGCTCTGGGCGTTGTTGTCTCGGGAGGCCGGGATGGGTGAGCGCCTGATCTTTGCAGTGAACCCCGGCGGAACATCCACAAAGATAGGCCTTTTCCGCGAATCCGAGGCCCTGTTCGAGGAGAATGTTCATCACGACCCCGAAGCGCTCGCGGCCCTGGGGTCCACCTTCGGTCAACTGGACACAAGACGTAGCCTTGTCCTCAAGGCCCTGAAGGAGAAGGGTTACACCCCCTCTCAGCTCACGGCTGTCGTTGGCCGGGGAGGTACGTTCAAGCCCCTTTCAAGCGGAACCTACAGGGTCACTGAACGGCTTCTGACAGACATAAGGGAGGGCGAGACCCTCCAGGCCGATCACCCCTCAAACCTGGGAGCCCCCATTGCGTGGGCAGTGGCGCATGGGGAGGGTATACCGGCTTACTTCGTCGACCCCGTATGCGTGGACGAGATGATCGACGAGGCCAGGTTCAGCGGACATCCCCTTCTTCCCAGGGTGAGCCTCAGCCACGCCCTGAACATCCGCATGGTTGCCTATAAAGCTGCCGAAGCCCTTAACAGACCGCTGTCCCGGCTGAACATGGTGGTGATGCACCTGGGCAGCGGGGTGAGCGTTAACGCTCTCAGGCAGGGCCTCATGATCGACACCAACAATGCCAATGACGGAGGGCCATTCAGCAGCACCCGCACTGGCGGGCTTCCAGTGACGGGACTGATCAGGCTTTGCTACAGCGGCCAGTACACGGCCGTTGAGATTAAGAACATGTTCCTCAAGCAGGGCGGGCTTCTGGCCTACCTGGGCGAAGAGCACCTGCTCGCCATTCGGGAAAAGGTTCTTGCCGGCGACGTCACGGCGGACCTCACGCTTCGGGCAATGGCGTACCAGATGGCGAAGGAGGCCGGCGGCATGGCCGCCGCCCTGTCGGGAAAGGTCGACGCGCTTGTCATAACGGGTGGAATGGCGAACAACGTATGGCTCTGCGGGGTCCTGAAGGAGTACCTGTCCTTCATTGCGCCCATTATGGTCTTTCCCGGGGAGGCCGAGCTTGAAGCATTGGTGCGGGGCGTTCTCCGGGTGCTGGACGGCGTGGAGGAAGAACGGGAATACCTCTGACTGGAAGGGAAGACAATGGGGAAGAAACTGAATCTGACCGAGGAAAGATCGGGAACCCTTTTCCTCTCCGGGAACGAGGCCATCGCCCGGGGCGCGTGGGAGTGCGGGGTGCACTTCGCCGCAGCCTATCCCGGAACACCGTCTACCGAGATACTGGAAACGATAGGCGAGCACTACCCCGAGATAAAGGCACAGTGGGCCCCCAATGAAAAGGTTGCCCTGGAGGTTGTGGCGGGGGCGAGTTTCGCCGGTGCAAGGGTTCTCTCCGCCATGAAACATGTGGGGTTGAACGTTGCGGCCGACCCCCTGTTCACCCTGAGCTACATCGGCGCCACGGGCGGCGTGGTGGTGGTGAGCGCCGACGACCCCGGCATGCACTCGTCCCAGAACGAGCAGGACAACAGGCTCATGGGGCGGGCTGCCAAACTCGTTGTCCTCGAACCTTCGGACAGCCAGGAAGCGCTTGATTTCACGAAGGAAGCCTTCAGGATAAGCGAGGAGTTCGACACCCCGGTGCTTCTTCGCGTGACCACCAGGGTATGCCACTCAAAAAGCCTCGTGCGTGTTTCGGAACGGCGGGAGATACCCGTGAAGGGCTACGTGAAGGACATCGCCAAGCGGGTGCCCATTCCGGCCAACGCCAGGAAGATGCACAGCCGGGTGGAAGCGAGGCTCTCCCGCCTGTCGGTCTGGGGCTCGGAAAGTACCCTCAACAAAATCGAGATAAAAGACCCCTCGATCGGGGTCATAACCTCCGGTATCTCTTACCAGTACGTGAAAGAGGTCTACCCTGAAGCCAGCGTTCTCAAGCTGGGGATGACCAATCCCCTGCCCTGGGGGCTGATAGCTGATTTCATAAACAGGGTTTCACGGGTCGTGGTCATCGAGGAGGGCGAACCCTTCCTCGAGGAGAGCATCAGAAGCCATTTTCTCATCGATGCTCAGGGTAAAAGCCTCGTCCCGATCGAGGGCGAGCTGAGCCCTGAACTGGTCAGAGCGGCTCTTAAGCCTGAAAGCGCCGTTGTGCGCCCGTTCCGGGAAGCGGAACTTCCCGGAAGGCCTCCCACGCTCTGCCCCGGTTGCCCGCACAGGGGCGCCTTTCATACACTGGCGGGCATGAAGTTCAGTTCCACGGGTGACATAGGGTGCTACACCCTGGGTCTCATGCCTCCCTACAACGCCCTGGAAACAGTGGTATGCATGGGCGCGGCAGTGGGGGTCCTGGCAGGGATAGAGAAGGCTCTTGAACCGGGCGAAATGCCCAAACTCGTGGCTGCCATCGGCGAGTCGACCTTCATCCATTCCGGGATAACCGGGCTCATCGACATGGTCTACAACGGAAACACCGGCACTGTGATGATAATGGACAACAGCCTCACTGCCATGACTGGAGGCCAGCAGAATCCCGCCACGGGTAAGAACCTGAGGGGAGAACCCGCTCCGGTTCTGGACCTTGTGGAGATGGTCAGCGCGTGCGGGGTGAAAAGGATCAGGGTTGTGGACCCCCACGACCTGAAGGAGATGAAACAGGCCCTGAAGGAGGAGTACGACGCCCCTGAGCTTAGCGTCATAATCACAAGACGCCCCTGTATCATGGCATACAAGCCGCTCAGGAAGACGGTGGCCGCGCACGACCCCGACAAGTGCGTCCACTGCCGCGCCTGCATCAGACTGGGCTGTCCCGCAATAAGCTGGGACGCTGAAGCAAAGGTTCCCGTGATCAGTGAGATGCACTGCTGGCCAAACTGCAATCTGTGCGTTCAGGTGTGTCCCGTTGGGGCCCTGAGCAAGGATATCGAGGGGGTGGTCTGATGAGCGGAACGACTAACATCATCCTTTGCGGAACAGGCGGGCAGGGAATCCTTCTGGCGAGCGAGGTCGTATGCGCCGCGGCATTTCACAGCGGTTTCGACGTTAAGAAAAGCGAAGTGCACGGAATGGCCCAGAGGGGGGGAAGCGTTTCCAGCCACGTAAGGTTCGGCGAAAAGGTTTTCAGCGTTCTCGTCGAACAGGGAACCGCCCACATGATCATCGCGCTGGAGAAGATGGAGGGTTTGCGCTGGGCTCATTTTTTGCGCCCCGGCGGCAGGCTGGTGTCGGCGGACATCCGCATCAACCCCATGACCGTGAACACCGGGTCCGCAGTTTACCCCGACATCGACGCGCTCGTGTCCGAAGGGGGGATCCCCTGCACAGAGGTCCCGGTGCTTTCAATCGCCAGGGACCTCGACAACTTTAAAGTTGTCAACGTGGCTCTGCTGGGGGCTGCTTCAACCCTCATCGAGGGCATACCCCTTTCCAGCTGGGAGAGTGCCATCGAGGAAAGGGTTCCCAAAAAAGCGCTTGCGGTGAACATGGAAGCCTTCGAAAGGGGAAGGGCCATACCTCACATCTCGAAGGGGGCCGCATCATGACCAGGCTTCTGACCGATGCTCTCTACAGCACAGAAAGCTTCGGCCGCAGGGCCGTCGTGGACGAAGAACACCTCCTTCTCATGCAGATCGCCCTGCTTCCGGGGCAGGAGGTTCCCCTGCACAAAGCCAACTCGAACGTGCACCTCATCGTTCTGCAGGGAGAGGTACATGTGTTCCTCGACGGGGTTTTAAACCGGGTCGGCACGGGAGACCTGCTTCCCGTGGCATACGGGACTCCCATGCGTATCCTGAACGACTACTCGGGCAACGCCACGTTTCTGGTGGTCAAGACACCTCATCCCAGGGTGATGGAACGGTGAGCGAAAGGGCGAAGTGCAGCCTCTGAGGCTTCATCCCCTGACACTGGCCTTCACCGGCGAGTGGGGTCTTGTGGAAAAGCAGTTCCGTGCGGACGATTTCAGAACCGCACTTCCCCGTATAAGGGTTTCCATGGGGCTGCTGGTGGTAATCTTCGGGCTTTTCGCAGTGCTGGATCACTTTGTCGACCCTGAAAGCGCGGGCGCATTCCTGCTCATCCGGTTTGGACTGATAACACCCGCAGCACTGGTGTTCTATCTGGTTTCCGGGGCGAAGTGGTTCAAAAAGGTCTACCAGCCTTTGACGGCGTTCATGATGGTTTTCGGAGCATCGGGGATCATGTACATGATGGCGGCTGGGAACCATGCCGTCCGGGCATCACACCAGACCGGGCTTTTCCTTGTGATCGTCAGTCTCTTCGTGTTTCTCGGGCTGCGGTTCATCTGGGCGCTCGCGGGGTGGATACCCATCCTCATCGGGTTCCTTCTTGTGAACCATGTCCACTCCTCATCTCCCGGGGAGCTGGAAGCCGTCAACACGTTCTTCTTCATGAGCATCAGCGTTGTGTGCTTCGAGGTCTGCAGGAGGCATGAGGTGTCACGGAGAAGGAACTTTGCCCTTCAGTGGAGCCTTTCGCTCGAAAAGGCCATGGTCGCCGCATCGAACAGAAACCTCGAGACCCGGATCGACGAGAGGACCCGTGAACTTCTCCATGCCAACCAGGTACTCAGGGATGAGATGACCAGGACTGAGAAACTGTGTCAGGAGAAGATCCGGCTCGAGGCCCGTCTGTACCACTCTGAAAAGATGGAGACGGTGGGCCGTCTGGCGGGAGGGATTGCCCACGATTTCAACAATCTGCTCACTGCCATCATCGGCAACGCGACTATGGCCACCGGAGCGCCTTCAGGATCGCCCGAGATCAGCCATGCCCTGGAAGACATAGTGAAGGCCGGAGATAAGGCCGCCCGGCTCACACGGCAGCTTCTGGCGTTCAGCAGGAAGCAGATTATCGAACCGAGGCCCGTCGACCTGAACAAAGCTCTGGGGGATCTTGACCGGATAATGGGCCGGATACTGCACTCCGACGCCACTCTGGTCTGGGACCTTTCGGAAGAGGTGGGTCATGTGATGGTGGATCCTGGCCAGCTCGAGCAGGTGGTCATAAATCTTGTGGTGAATGCAGGTTACGCCATCTCAACCGGGGGAAGCATCATCATCGGCACTCGTGTTCCGGGAAGCAGTCACCATGCACGCCCGGAAGAATGCGCTTATGAGGTCGAGGGTGACTTCTACGAGTTTTTCGTCAGGGATGACGGGTGCGGGATGGACCAGGAGACCCTTTCCAGGATATTCGAACCCTTTTTCACAACAAGGAAGACGGGTGAGGGTACCGGCCTGGGCCTTTCCACGGTGTTTGGCATTGTCCGTCAGCACATGGGGCACGTTCTGGTCACCAGCGCTCCGGGAGAGGGCTCGGTTTTCAGGGTCCTGCTTCCCAGGGCGGTTCGCGAATGTGGTTCGGGTACTCAGAAAGCCGATGACAAGGCGAATCCCGGCGGAACCGAAGCGGTCCTTCTTGTCGAGGACGATGAAATGGTCCGGACCATCGCTGAGAAAACGCTGGCGTCACTCGGGTACAAAGTTCTTTGCGCCTCCGACGGACAACAGGCACTCGACCTTTCCACAGGGTTCAAGGGGACGATCCATCTTCTTCTTGTGGATGTTGTGATACCCGACATGGGGGGCGCCGCCCTGGCCGAAAGACTTAGGGAGAGCAGACCCGGGATAAAGGTTCTGTTCACATCCGGATACTCCGGGGAGATCATCTCGAAGCAGGGTGTTCTTGAACAGGGAAACCATTTCATAGGCAAACCCTACAGCACCGCAGAACTGGCGAACCGCATACGCACAGTGCTTGAGGAAAAATGACGGGGCATTCCCCTGATTACCGCAGGCTTGAGCGGGTTCTGCAGGTTGACGGCGTTCTCAGTGAAATAGGCGATCTCGACATCCTGCTGGAAAAGGTCCTTCTCGAGGCCAGAATTGCCACGGGAGCCGATGCCGGCTCGGTGTACACGATGGAAGGCGAAACACTCTACTTCCGGCACGCCCAGAACGACACCCTTGTGGCCAGGGGCGAGAGGGTTCCCTACACAAGGTTCACCGTGCCGGTGAACAAAAACAGCATGGCCGGTTTCGTTGCCTCCACCGGTGAGATGCTTTCCATTCCTGAAGTATCCCTGATCCCCCCTGACTCACCCTATTCCTTCGACAACCTTTACGACAGGGTTACCGGTTACAGAACGGTTTCCAGCCTCACACTTCCGCTGAGCAACAACAGGCACAGGGTCGTGGGAGTCCTGCAGCTGATAAACGCCCTTGATCCGGACGGCAACCCCGTTCCCTTCTCCAGCGATCTGATACCCTTCGCGCGCCATTTCGCTGTTCTGGCGGCCATTGCCCTGGAGAGAGCGATGATGACCCGGACCCTGCTTCTGCGCATGATCAACATGGCCGAGCTTCGCGACCCGAGGGAAACGGGTCCCCACGTGAACAGGGTGGGCGCCTGCGCCCTGTGTCTGTACGATTCGTGGGCCCGGCTAAACTCCATTCCAGAAGCTGAAAGAGCCACCAACAGGGACGTTCTCAGAATGGCCGCCATGCTTCACGATGTGGGAAAGGTGGGGATCGCCGACAGCATTCTGAAGAAGCCCGGCACCCTGACAAGGGATGAGCGTTTGATCATGGAGAGCCACTGCACAATAGGCGCGGAGATTCTCTCAAAGTGCGAGACCTCGTTCGACGAGATGGCCCGGGAGATAGCCATCGGCCACCACGAAAACTGGGACGGTTCGGGCTATCCGGCCGGCGTCAGGTGGGACGGAATATCCCTCTGGGCAAGGATCACAGCCGTAGCCGATGTGTTCGACGCCCTGGGGAGCAGGCGCTGCTACAAGGACCCGTGGGACCTTTACAGAACCGTGGAGACAATGACTCCCCTTTTCGGGAAGAAATTCGATCCGGCGCTGAAAGAACCGTTCCTCACCACGACCGCAAGCCTCTGGGAAACACGGAACGCCTACCCCGAGAGCTGAAAGACGCCCCTCAGGACCTGAGATCGCTCCAGCACAGAACCGTTGCGGAAGAACCGCCCGCGCAGTGAAAGGCGTGGCTCTCGCCTGGCTCTATCTCGAAAAACGCCGGAGCCGAAAGAACGCATTCGTCTTCGCCGGCGTTGACAGTGATGCTGCCCGAGAGCAGAAGGACTTTCTCGTTCCTCTCCGGGTGGCTGTGGCCTCCCCGGGAGCAGCCCGGATTGATCGAGAAGGCGTGGCAGTTGCTTACCGAACCGGTTTCACAAACACCTTCGAAAGGGTTCACGACAAAACCCCTTTGGTCGCAGTGATCGTCGAAGGGGAGCAGCCTCATCAGAGGTAGAGGGAGCTGAGGCTTCTGCCCTGGTGGATCCTCTTGATGGCCTCGGCGAAAATGTGCGCCACAGAGAGTGTCTCCACCTTGGTCAGGGGACCGCCGTTCACCTTTTCGGCCGCCTCTTCGTCGAACTCAACCGTGTCGGTAATGTAAAGGCGTGTGATTGGGCTTTCCTCGATGCTCCTAACTGCGTCTCCGCTGAGGATGGCATGGGTGACGAAAGCATATATCTCTTTTGCACCCTTAGCTTTAGCGGTCTCGGCACAAAGAATGAGGCTGCGGCCGCTCAGGATCTCGTCGTCGCTCATGATCACGACCCTTTCGCTCAGGTCGTCCACGCCCTCCACCGTTCTCACCAGGGGTTTTTCGCTGTCGTCGACCCTGACTTTCTTTACGTAACCCGTGGATATGTCGGGCACACCGCCGGCTTCCCTGATACCCTTGGCCGCGTGAAGCGCCAGAAAATCGTTGTCGAGGATGGAGCCTGAATCGGGGGCGATGAAGGCCAGTTTTTCGAGGCCCATGCTCAGGATGCGGTTTATGAATACCGTGTACGCGTGGAGCTGATCGACCGGGATATTACTGAAACCCTGGCTTTGCGGACAGTGAAGTGTCATGGCCAGAACCCTGTGTGTTCCCACTGCGGCTATGAGGTCGAACATCATCTTGGATGTGATGGCGATGCGGGGTTTGTCCTTTTTGTCGCTCCTGGCGTAGGGGAAATAAGGCGTAACGGCGGTAAGCCTTCCGGCGCTGTCCTTCAGTGCGCTGATCATCTGAAGCATCTCGAGGATGTCGCCCGAGACTGTCCTGTAAGCGTCGGTCTTGTCCCCCAGAATGGAGCGCTCGCCGGACTGGATGATGAAAACATCCTTCTCGCGCACTGTTCCGCCAGGAAAGTTCACCATCATGTTGCCGTTCGAGAACTGGTGGAACTCGACCGGCTCGGGTTCGATGCCAAGGATCCTGCAGACGCTTCGGCACAGCCCCGTACTGGCCCTGCCAGAGCATATCGCTATACTGCCGTACATCTATTTCCCCCCCGAGGTTCCCCCGTGTTTACTGCCTGAGGGCGATGAACTGGTCCGCCGTTTCCTCTATCGTGCTGAAGATCACGCTCAGCATGGCCGTGAAAGCCTCGAACCCAACACCGTTCTCGGTGGTGAACGTGTAGGTGCACATTACTTCACCAGTCGTGGGGTCTGCTTCGAACTTGACGAAAGGGTACGAGCTGTTCAGTTCGCTTATCAGTTCGAGGGCGGCGAGCCTGTCAGGACCCGTTGCAGGAACAACGCCGGGTGTGGGTCCCGCCATGAAGCAGGCATCCATCGTGGCGTTCACCTCGATGTAGAAGATGGCGTAGGCCTCCCCGGAGACTTCATCGGTCTGGATGATGAAGAACACATCCTCTTCCTGCTCGTAGGCTGCATTGATCTGGTCGAGATATCCGGCGATGGTTGCAGGGGTGACTACGGCGAAGGCCAGGGAAGAAGCCAGAAAAGCAAGCACGGCTGCGAACTTCATTGATATACCTTTCGTTCTTGAGTCGGCACGATATGAGAGTACCGGTACCCGGTAATATTGTTCCCCGGCCCTTTTCAAGAAAGGGCGCAAGTCTTTACAGAAAACCGCGGATTGAAGATGTTACTCATTATACAAATCCCACCCTTCGGAGTGAAGACTCACTTCAATCGGAAAGAGGCATCCATGGATCGCAGGATAAGGGTACTTATCGGAAAACCGGGGCTTGACGGGCACGACAGGGGAGCCAAGTACATCGCCAGAGCCCTTCGGGACGCAGGCATGGAGGTCATCTACACGGGCATCCGCCAAACGCCTCAGGCAATTGCCGATGCGGCGATTCAGGAGGATGTGGATTTTGTGGGTCTCTCACTGCTTTCAGGCGCCCACAACCATCTCTTTCCCGAGGTTGCCCGCATCCTTCTGGAAAAGGGTGCGGGAGACATCGTGCTGTTCGGGGGGGGAGTGATACCTGAAGAAGACATCCCCGGGCTTCAGCATGCCGGTTTCAAGGCGATCTTCACACCCGGCACCCCTGCTTCCGCCGTGGTTTCCTTCATCGAGAACGAACAGAAGGAAAGAAGCTGACGGCATGACTTCCGGGGATTCCCTTGCGGGGGATATAACCCGCGGCGTGGTACGGGCCGTTGCCCGGGGGCTGAGCATGGTCGAAAACGGCTCACACGATGCCCCCGCACTTCTTCACGCCCTTTTCCCCGGGGTTCCCGATCACCGGACCATAGGCGTCACCGGACCTCCCGGTGCGGGCAAGAGCACACTGCTCGACCGCATGATAACCCGTTACCGCTCTCTGGGGTCAAGGGTGGGGGTCATCGCTGTCGATCCGTCGTCACCGTTTACAGGCGGGGCCCTTCTGGGGGACAGGCTCAGAATGCAGTCCCACTCCACGGACCCGGGCGTGTTCATCCGCAGCATGGGCAGCAGGGGGCATCTGGGAGGGCTTTCTGGCGCCACGCGAGACGCCGCCCTTCTGCTTGCCGCCGCCGGATACGATCCCGTCTTCCTCGAAACGGTCGGCGTCGGACAGGCCGAAGTCGAGATCGCGGAAGTTGCCGATCTGACGGTCCTTGTCCTTGTTCCGGGCGCCGGTGACGATGTTCAGGCAATGAAGGCCGGCATCATGGAGATCGGCGATCTCATAGTTCTCAACAAGGCTGACAGACCGGGCATCGAACAGCTCGAGGCCGCCGTGGCCGCCTCGCTCGATCTTTCTCCCCTGGGAAGGCCACGGCCGCGTGTCGCAAGGGTGTCCGCAGTTACGGGAGAGGGGTTGGACGAACTCTGGGCTCTGATGGATGGCCACCTTGCCTCCATTGACCCGACGAGGCGCAGGCTCGAGAACACCCGGCGTACGCTCAGGGGCCTTCTGACCGAAACCGGAACCCTGTTCGCGGCAAGGCTTCTGGAAAGGGAGTGCGGCACTGAAGCACAAATACTTGAACTCATTTCAAACGGCGCCACAACGCCCTATGAGGTCGGGCGCAAACTTGCCCGCTCAGCGGAAAGGATGCTTTCAGGCGATGAAAGTAAAGAAGATTGACCACATCGGGATAGCGGTTGATAACCTTGATGAGTCGGCTGCATTCTATCGGGACGTTCTGGGACTCGAGTACCTGGGCACCGAGGAGGTTCCATCCCAGAAGGTCAGGGTGGCGATGTTCAGGGTGGGAGAATCCAGGGTCGAACTGCTGGAGCCCACATCCCCGGACAGCCCAATTGCCGCATTTCTCCAGTCCCGGGGGCAGGGCATCCACCATATCGCCTACTCGGTCTCCGATGCGGCCGAATCGGTAAACGAGCTTGTTGCAGCCGGGGTGAATATGATAGACACACAACCCAGGCCCGGGGCCGGCGGCACGAAGATTGCATTCATTCACCCCAGGGCCAGCGGCAGGGTTCTCACCGAACTCTGCCAGCACTGAACGAAAGGGCTCTTCACCGATGGACTTAAAGGACAGAAACGCCAAACTGACGAGGCTTCGTGAGCTGGCCCTGCAAGGCGGCGGAGAGAAGCGGATCGCAAAACAGCACTCCCAGGGCAGCCTCACCGCCCGGGAAAGGCTCGACCTTCTTCTGGACGACGGCAGTTTCGAAGAGTTCGACATGCTCAAGACCCACCGTTCCACAAACTTCGGGCTGGACAAACAGAAGTACTACGGGGACGGAGTGGTTACCGGCTACGGAACCATAGACGGCAGGCTGGTTTATGTGTTCAGCCAGGATTTCACCGTATTCGGCGGATCACTTTCCGAGACCTTCGCCGAGAAGATCAAGAAGGTCATGGACCTGGCGGCACAGAACGGAGCTCCCCTGATCGGGCTCAACGATTCCGGAGGCGCCCGGATCCAGGAGGGCATCGAAAGCCTGGCGGGCTACGGCGACATCTTTCTGAAGAACGTGCTCTACTCCGGCGTCGTTCCGCAGCTCAGCGTGATACTCGGCCCGTGCGCCGGAGGCGCGGTTTACAGCCCCGCCATCACCGACTTCACCATAATGGTCGAGAATACCAGCTACATGTTCGTAACCGGACCCGACGTTGTCAGGGCCGTCACCGGCGAAGACGTAACGAAGGACGAGCTGGGCGGCCCGTTCGTGCACAGCCAGAGAAGCGGGGTCTCCCACATCGTCTGCAAGGACGAGAAGGAAGCGCTGCTCCTTGTCCGGAAGCTCTTCAGCTACATACCCCAGAATAACATGGAAGACCCGGTCGCAATACCGTGCAGCGACTCCCCCGACAGATCCGAGGACTGGCTGGACGAGTTCGTTCCCGAAAACCCCAACAAACCATACGACATGCGGAAGGTCATCTCGGCCATAATCGACCACGGCGAGTTCCTCGAGATACAAAGAGCATACGCCCAGAACATCATCATCGGTTTTGGCAGGATGAACGGCAAACCCGTTGGCATAGTTGCGAACCAGCCCAGTTTTCTCGCGGGGGTTCTTGACATCGACGCATCCGTGAAGGCGGCACGTTTCGTCAGGTTCTGCGACGCCTTCAACATACCCCTTCTGACCTTCGTGGATGTTCCGGGCTTCATGCCGGGAACCAAGCAGGAGTACGGGGGCATCATCCGTAACGGCGCCAAGCTGCTTTACGCATACGCCGAGGCAACGGTCCCCAAGGTAACGGTCATTACAAGAAAGGCTTACGGCGGAGCTTACGACGTCATGAGTTCAAAACACCTTCGAAGCGACCTGAACTTCGCATGGCCTTCGGCTGAGATAGCCGTGATGGGTCCCGAGGGCGCCGTGAACATCATATTCCGTAACGAGCTGGCAGATTCTGCCGATCCCGAAGCCCGCAGGGCCGAGCTTGTCAAGGAATACCGCGACAAGTTCGCCAACCCCTACGATGCCGCCTCACGGGGTTACATCGATGCGGTGATCATGCCCCGTGAAACCCGCTTCCGAATCATCAAGAGCCTCGAGATGCTTCAGGGCAAAAGGCAGGAGATACCAGCCAAAAAGCACGGGAACATTCCGTTATGATGACACTGATCCCCGCCGACACACTGGTTTCCGCCCCGGTTGATCCGGGCCTGATCAGTATGGGAGTACAGATCACCTGGCTTGGAATGGTCACGGTATTCACGGGACTGCTGAGCCTCGCCCTGCTGCTTCCCCTGCTAAGACGGCTGGCTGAACCGAACAAAAAGCTGCTGGTGCTGAAAAAGGCTTACCCCGAGGGCTCTTCCGGCCAAGCCTTTTCCCCGGAAGAGGTCGCCGCGGTTTCGGCGGCCATCCATGCCCACTTCGTTCACCTGGACAGGGAGCATGAAAGCAAGATGACCTGGCAGGACCATGAAAAACCCTACTCACCCTGGAGGCTTGCGGGAAGGGCAAAGATCCTTCTCGCCAAAAGCAGCCTGAGACTCAGGGACAGGAGAGTGTGATGCCTGAGTATACCGTTACGATCTGTGGCAATACGTACCTTGTGAACATTGGCCGCCTCGAGGACGACCAGATCGAGGTCAGGCTCGGCGACAGGACTTTCACCGCCACGGTTGAGTCATCGACAAGAAAACCCGCAAAAACACCCACCATAGTTCGGGAGAAAAGGGTTCACGACGCCTCGGCCTCGCCGGACAGAACTACCGCCCCCGGTGACCTCACGGGCAAAGGCGACATCCTGTCCCCCCTGCCCGGCAACATTCTGAAGATAATGGTGAGGCAGGGCGACAGGGTGGAGAAGGGCCAGATCGTGGCCATAATGGAGGCCATGAAGATGGAGAACGAGATCGAGTCGCCCCACTCGGGTATCGTATCGAAAGTCGCCGTTCGCGAGGGCGACACCGTTCTGGAAAACGCCCTGATCATGAGCATCGGATAGGAGGAGCCCATGCCCCAGATATCATTCCTCTCCTCCACGCTGCTCTCCTTCGTTTCGCAGGCACCTCAGGGTATCAGCTTTCCGGACTTCCTGAGGAACACCGGTTTCGGGCAGGCCACCTGGGGAAACGCGGTGATGATAGTCATCGGCCTCCTTTTCGTGTATCTGGCCATTCGACGCGAGTATGAGCCCCTGCTGCTCATCCCCATCGGGTTCGGGATGATAGCCGGGAACATGCCCTACAACCCCGCCCTCTTGCCGATGGGCTATCAGGATCCGGGTTCGGTGTTCAGCCTGATCTACTTCGGCGTTAAAAGCGGGCTGTTCCCTCCCCTGATCTTCCTCGGGATTGGTGCCATGACCGACTTCAGCGCCATGCTGTCCAACCCCAAGCTCCTTCTTCTGGGAGCCGCGGCACAGATCGGCATTTTTCTCACCCTTATTACTTCACTCTTTCTTGACTTCAACCTCAGCGAGGCTGCGGCAATCGGGATCATCGGCGGAGCCGACGGACCCACTGCCATCTTCTTGGCCAGCCAGATGGCCCCCCATCTACTGGGAGCCATCGCCCTGGCCGCCTACTCCTACATGGGCCTCGTCCCGGTCATCCAGCCCCCCATCATGAGGCTGCTCACCACTCCCGCCGAGAGGGCGATCCGCATGAAGCCCGCAAGGCTCGTGAGCCAGAAGGAGAAGATCCTCTTTCCCATCGTGGCCTTCATCGCAACGGCCTTCATTGTCCCCGGTGCCATTCCGCTGCTGGGAATGCTGTTCTTCGGCAACCTTCTGAAGGAGAGCGGTGTGACCCGCAGGCTGGCTGAAGGGGCACAGGGCCCCCTTAACAACATAGTCGTGGTCCTGCTTGGGTTCAGTGTGGGAACCTCAACCCTTGCCGGAACCTTCCTGACGGTCTCATCCCTGAAGATCTTCGGTATGGGGGTTGCCAGCTTCGCCATTGCCACGGCTGGCGGTGTTCTTTTCGCCAAGTTCATGAACCTGTTCCTCAAGGGCGACAACAGGATCAACCCGCTCATAGGGGCGGCCGGTGTCAGCGCGGTGCCCGCAGCGGCAAGGGTGGCCGAGGTGGAGGGCCGCAAGACCGACCCCCAAAACCATCTCCTCATGCACGCCATGGCTCCCAACGTGGCCGGTGTGATAGGCAGCGCCATCGCCGCCGGTGTCCTTCTCAGCGTGGTGAACAGGTAGTGAAACCTTCATACGACTTCCTGGTAACCGGGGGTGCAGGTTTCATAGGCTCCCACCTCTGTTCCTCCCTGGTATCCACCGGGAGAAGTGTTCTTGTTCTCGATGATCTCTCCACCGGGCGAATGGAGAACATCGCACAACTGGCTCAGAGCCCGCTGTTCCACTTTCACCGGGGTTCGGTGATGGACCGCGTCACCGTCTCCGAACTGGCGGAACGCTGCGGCTCGGTCATCCACCTCGCGGCGGCCGTGGGGGTGGAGAACATCATAAGGCACCCGGTCGAGACCATAGAGATCAACATCGGCGGCACCGAGAATGTGCTTTCCGCAGCCGCGGCGCACTGTCTCAAGGTGTTTGTGGCCTCCACCAGTGAAGTCTACGGAAAGAGCTGGGAAACCCCCTTCCGTGAGGACGGCGACATAGTTCTTGGCGCCACCAGCCGCAGCCGCTGGAGCTACGCGTGCAGCAAGGCGCTTGACGAGTTCCTCGCCCTGGCCCACCACAAGGCCAGGGGGCTGCCGGTGGTTGTGGGAAGGCTGTTCAACACGGTGGGTCCCAGACAGTCCGGCAGGTATGGCATGGTCCTGCCCCGGTTCATCAACCAGGCCCTTACCGGCAAGCCCATAACGGTTTTCGGCAACGGAACCCAGACCCGGTGCTTCAGCTCGGTGCACGAGGTCATCCAGTGCATCCTGGCCCTTATGAAAACCCCCGAAGCCGTTGGAAAAGTTGTCAACATAGGTTCGGTCCAGGAAATAACGATACTCGAGCTCGCCCGCAGGGTGCTCGAGATAACCGGCTCCGCTTCCGCGATCGAGCTGACTCCGTACGACGAAGCGTACCCCGGCGATTTCGAGGACATGCAGAGGCGGGTGCCGGATGTGACGCTGCTCCAGAGCCTTGTAGGTTTCTCCCCGTCGGCCTCCATAGAAGACATCATCCGGTCCATCCTCGAGCACGGGGTGCCTGAAGGGGCCGATTGAAGACAACCGTGACAAGCGCCGGAAACAGAAGGGTGAAACTTGCTGCTTCACTGCACCGGCCTCAGGGTTGTGCTGAACACGGGGCCTTTCTTGTGGAAGGTCCCCGTTTTCTTGACGGCGCACAAAAAAGCAGGCCGCTCTTTGTGATGGTGTCGGCCCAAGCCTCCACCGAGGCCCTCGCGGCCGCGGAAAAGGCTCGGGGGATGGGGCTTGAAGTGATTGAGCTCTCCCCGCAGGTCTTCTTCCGTATTGCCGACACCAAAACCCCGCAGGGGATAGTCGCGGTCTTTCCCCTGCCGGAATGGGTAGACGCCGATGTGTTCCGCGGCGGGACAGTGGTGGCCCTCGACGGCGTATCCGACCCAGGCAACGCGGGAACCATAATCCGCTCGGCGGCGGCGTTCCAGAGTGACGGCGCCGTGTTTCTCCCTGGCAGCGCACACCCCTACGGCACCAAGACAACAAGGTCGGCTGCGGGGGCAAACATCACTCTGCCGATCATCATGGCGGGGTCACTGCAGGAACTTAAGAAAAGCCACCCCGGGTACGTTTTCGCGGGCGCCGAGACCGGGGGCATCCCGCTCGGGCAGTTCAGACCTGCAGGGCCGGTGTGTATCGTTGTGGGGTCGGAAGCCCACGGGCTGTCCGGAGCCACCAGCGCCTGCCTCTCCGAAAGGGTTGCCATACCCATGGCGGGCGGGGTGGACTCCCTGAACGCGGGCGTGTGCGCCTCCATAATCCTCCATCACCTGCACTTCATGGGGAACTGTCCGGCCTTTGCGGAGTAGAGCATATTGAGAAAACTGATTCCCTCATCACCCGGAAGGTGTTAAATGAAGAAAGCACTTTTTTTTGCGCTCGTCCTCATTGCGGTTCAGGCTTTCGGCGCGGGTCTCTTCATCATCCCCGACCCTGAAGCCGAGGCACGTGACGGATACATAGTGGTCTACAGGGCGCATGATCACATAGTTGGTCTGGGCTTCCCCACCGCCGACTCACGGGTTCTCGACTCGGGCGCAAGGGGTCTTGCGGACTTCGCGCTGGTGACAGTCCGGACCGAAGCCGGCATGCTTGACATAGCCGGGATCGGCGAACCGGTCTACCGCGACGGCAATACAGTGATTGTCAGGCTTTCGGGACCCATGCCGGAAGACTTCGTGCGTCCGGGCATTCACCACATCCAGCCCCTGCGGGAGAACAGAGCTCCGGCGCACCCCATCCCCATACCAATGCGCAGCGGTTACGACGCTGTTGTGGCCGACATCGTGGCTGCCGTCAACCAGGACTCGCTCATCAACTACACCACGAACTATCAGAACTACCTGACCCGGCACTCCAACTCCGACGGGTTCGACACCGCGTGCGCCTGGAGCCAGGAAAGGTTCGAAGGCATGGGGCTCGAAGTCGAGATACAGCCCTTTCCGATGGGAAGCTACAACTGCCAGAATGTGATAGCGACCCAGACCGGCACGCTCTACCCCAACCGCTACTGGGTCATCTGCGGCCACCTCGACAGCACTTCACCCAACCCCTCCTACAACGCCCCGGGCGCCGATGACAACGGCAGCGGTTCCGCAGCGGTGGTCGAGGCCGCAAGGCTCATGAGCCAGTACCAGTTCGAGTACACGATCAAGTACATGCTCTTCGGCGGCGAGGAACAGGGCCTCTACGGCAGCGAATACTACGCCACTCAGGCAGCCGCGGCCGGCGACAGCATCATGGGCGTGGTCAACATGGACATGATATTCTACGGCCCCGCAGGGAACGACATCGCATGGCTCCACTACAACACCGCATCCACAGGTCTTGGCGTTGCCTTCCAGGCCATAAGCGACACCTACGTTCCGGCTCTTTCAATGGAGGTCGCCTCAAGCCCTTCCGGCGCCAGCGATCACGCCAGTTTCTGGTACAGCGGCTACGCCGCCATGCTTAACATCGAGCGGCAGGTCTTCAGCAACCCTTACTACCACCAGACGACCGACCTGATGGCTAACTACATGCAGTACTTCCCCTTCGGAACCAACATGGCAAAGGCATGCATCGCAGCGGTTGCCTACCTTGCAGACCCGGTCGAAACCGGCATCGGCGATGCCGCCAGTGCTCCGGTTTTTTCGGGCGCACCACTCAGCGTCCAGCCCAACCCGGTCTCCTCCTCGGCAATGGTCAGGATTCAGGCACTGTCACCGGCTCAGGCCGGCCTCCAGGTATTCGACATCGCCGGCAGGTCGGTGCACCGGGAGACTATCCTCCTCACACCGGGTGAGAACATGGTTTCGGTGGATGCCTCCTCACTTCCCATGGGTGTTTACACCATCAGGGTGACTTCCGCGGGCAGCTCACGCAACACCCGCATGGTCGTGGCCCGGTAACAGACGAATCCGGGGAGGGCGACGCCCTCCCCGGACCTTTTCCGAACCAGTTCAAAAACGATCTGCCAATGCGATGCAGACCATTCTGCTCTCCGATATATGCATGGTATGTCCACTCATGATGGACATACCATGCAGTGAATGCGGTCTCGTCTCGGTGTTTCAGGATCGGAACTATTCAAAAAAGCCGCCGGGTAAGCTTCCGGCGGCCCGTACTGATCCTGGCGGAGGAGGTGGGATTCGAACCCACGGACCCCAAAGGAGTCAACGGTTTTCGAGACCGTCCCGTTCAACCGCTCCGGCACCCCTCCGCCGGGAGGCTTACTATAATAACCGACCCTCCGGAATCACAGCCAATCCCGGCCCTGACATCATTATCACACGGATGCATGTGAACCGACATTCTGCACTTCTGCATTACGCAGATCTGCGCAATGCAGAAGTGCACAAGGGCCGCTACTTCTCCGTCCGGCTTACGGGAATCACCGCCAGAAGAACCAGCTCCCCCGAGCCTTTACTCACGAGTTCATGCCCTTCAACGCTTATGACAGAACTGAGTGGGGGGGTCATGGACTGGCACGGAACAGGGAGCAGACAGGTGCGAACAGCATTACGTACAGAAACGGTAATTATGTACATATAGTATTCCATACTAGTGTTGTATATGGCATTTAGATAATACAATACACAAAGACCCAATATTATTGAATATATAAGAATATCATCATCCTTTACCATATACAACACGTAAAGAATCACTGTTATTGACATCATATGCGATGGCGTATATACACCACCAGGGGCTGCTGTCGGCAGCACCGACAAGAACATGGGGTACATCCTCTAACTTGCTTGTCTCAGGCTACTTCCCCTCCGAGCGGTATCAGTGTCGGCGCCGCCGGAACAGGCCGGAAACACCGGCTGTCAGCAGCATGTCTTGAGAGAGGGGTGTACGGAGATGTACAGGGTTCTGCTCACAGCCATGCTCCTTCTGGCTCTGCCTCTGGAAGTGTTCGCGGGGGGGACCATAGTGAACACTTCGTTCTTCAGCCCGGCGCTGGGTCAGGAGAAGAGCGTGCAGGTTTACCTTCCGGAGGGCTACCAGCCCCAGGGGATCGGAAGGTATCCCGTGATCTACTATTTCCACGGTGCCGGGATACTTCTCGGCCACAACGAATTCCCCACACTGGTGGCAACCCTGGACGAGATGATCGAAACCCATCAGATCAAACCGGTCATCGTGGTGAGGCCCGACGGATTCTCATCCCCGTACCCGGCGTCATTCTACACAAGCTCAGCGCTTTACGGGGATATGGAGGGTTACATGTCCACAGACCTCATCGCCTGGACGGACGCCAGTTTCAGAACCATTCCAAGCCGGATGAAGAGAGCCCTCATGGGTCACTCCATGGGCGGTTACGGGGCGCTCATGTACTACGGGCAGCACCCTGACCTTTACTGCTGCGCCGCGGGGGTATGCGCCTCCGGTCTCGACCTGCCCAGCATGCTCATGATCAACGTTTATGGTGTGCTTGCCGAACTCCAGGCCATGGGGCAGCAGGGTCCTCCCTGGTTCTACACACCCAGCGCCGGGTTCGCCAATGCAGTGCTGTTCAGCATGTCCGGGGCCTTTTCCCCAAATCTCACCAATCCGCCCTTCTACGTTGACCTTCCACTGGATCCGTACGCCAACCTCATACCAGGGGTATGGGAACTCTGGATGCAGCACAACATGCCCAACCTGGTCCAGAACCTGGCTGTTCCGCCCTGGAGGCATAACGGCAGGGTGTACTTCGATGCCGGCACCCAGGACCAGTTCTACATCATGCCTTCCTCCAACGCTTTCGCCTGCTCACTTGACGTGATGGGAATCGACTACGAGTACCAGGTCTTCGAAGGAGGACACTTCGACAAACTCACCGAGAGGTTCCCGATCGCGCTTGATTTCCTGTGTTCCGCCATGCACCACAATTGGGACGGACGGGACGGTGGCGAATACAGTTCAGCCGTTCCCGCAAGTATTCTCGGGAGCCATCACGCCTCCGTCGACCCATCCGGCGAGATCGGGATAACCTTCGAAATGGCAGCCCCCGGGAATGTGCGCATGTCTCTTTTCGACTGCGCCGGGAGAAGGGTATCCACTCTCCACGACGGCATTCTCGAGTCAGGCAGCCATACCGTGAGAGTCAGCGCCGGGGGGTTCCCCTCCGGCTTGTACTTCTACGGGATAGCCTGCGAAGGAGAACTTGTCTCAGGTAAAGTGACCGTGATCCGATAACGTAGAGGCGGGGGGGGTTGGAGGGGCCTCCCCCGCCCTGACTTGCCGATAGTTCCCTTTACCGTTTCCCTCCGGACCAGACCGGGATCACCGCCAGAAGAACCAGCTCCCCCGAGCCGGTATTTACGAGTTCATGCCCTTCCCCGCTTCTTGTGAGAATGGCCGAACCGGGAAAGACGTCCCGGGTTTCCCCGGCGTCGTTCACCATTCCGCTTCCGGAGAGTATGTAGTAAAGCTCGTCCTCCCCCCGGTGCACGTGGTAGCCTATGGAGCCGCCGGCCGGAATAGTTATCCTGGCGCACAGCCTGACATTTATGCCAACACTGAAGTCGCCGGGAGCGAAGAGGCTTTCGATGACCGCCTCTCCCTCGCCTTCGAAAAGCCGTTTGCGAGAGACCTCGGGTTCAAGGGCGATTTTCACGGATCACCATCTTCCTCTTGTTTCCAGAAACCTTGCCTTCGGTATCATTCCATTAGATAGTATACAAGTTCAGTGGTTTCCACCGGGAACCCGAACGTGCATGGGAATACTATCTTCATTTGAACGATACATCCGTTGAAACGGAGGGCAATAATGCTCAAGGGAATTGTTGTGGCCCTGACTGTGGCTCTGGCGGTCATGGCGGCGTGCCTTACCGAGACCCCGCGCCCCATGGCGCCGGCGGCGGTTCAACCGGGGGCCGTACTTGTGGACACGGGCTTCACCGCCATGTCCCCCGAACTGGGTTCGGTCTACACCTGGATAAAGGGTGGCGAGTACAAGGCGTTCACGGTCTTCTTCACGCCCGTGGAGGGCGCCGCGTGGTACCAGGCAAGGCTTTCCACCTCGCCCATCACCACAGACAACTGGAACAGCGCCGTTGTTGCGGGCGAGATACCCGCCCCCGCCGAGTCAGCCCTGGTGTTCCTCCAGCCCCGGGTAATCTCCGAAGCCTGCATCGGGTGCGGCCTTTGCGAGGCTGCGTGCCCCATCCTCCCCAACAGGGCCATCGAGGTCGTGAACGGCCTTGCAGTGATTAATGAGGACCTCTGCGGAAGCTGCGGCCTTTGCGAAGACGCCTGCCCCGTGAACGCCATCGAAGGCGGCCGCATGGGCGAGGGCTACTACGTGGGGATCAGGGCTTTCTTCGGTGAGACCGAAGCCTCCGAGGACATACAGGTTTCATCCGAGCCCATGCAGATCGTGACTTACATTTACGACTTCATTCCTTTCGGGGGTTGTCTGAAATGCATGACGACCGCTCCCGAAGGGGCCTGCACCACCTGTGCCCTGCTCATGGAGTACAACGATTCCGGGGCGTACACCGGGCCGGGCTGCCCGGTCGACGCCATCTGGCAGGACCTCGACAACGTCTACGGACTGCCCGGGATGGTCTACATCAATTACGACCTGTGCATCAACTGCGGACAATGTTTTCTTGAGTGCTGGAACTACAGGGATGTGATCAACCCCGACGAATACTATCAGCACAATCAGGCCGTGAGAAGGCTGGTGCTTCCCGCGGGAACCCAGCCCGAAGTCCCACCTCCTCCAGCCCAGCGCTGACCCGGAAGGAAAAGGAAAGAATGAAAAAGCACCCGTTCATTGTTCTTGCCCTCGCTGCTGCCGCTGCGGCCGGGTTGTTCACACTGAGATGGGCGCCCGTCGAGGGTGATTTCCAGTCTCTCCGGGTCAAATCCTTCGGCCGGATCATGGCCGAGGTTGCCCCAACGGAGTGTTCGGTCGAGCTCAACGAAGACTACATCATAAACCCCGAGGCATGCATCGGCTGCCAGCTCTGTCTCTCCACATGCCCCGTGGACGCCATAAGCATGACCGAAGACAACAAGGCCTTGATCGACCCCGAGAAGTGCATCCTCTGCGGTTTGTGCGTGGCATCGTGCCCTGTGGGCGCAATTGTGACGGTCGGTGAGGAAAACCTTGAGCTTTACGGGGTGAACGAGGAAGAAATCCCGATAGAAGCCGAATTCGAGGTGAAATGATGCGTTTCAGGGGGGGGATTCTTTTGGTTCTGTTTCTTACGGCAGCCATAGCGGTGGGTGCGGTTCGCTACTGGGTCGAGTCCGACAACTGCTCGGGCTGCGGCGACTGCTTCAGGGTCTGTCCCGTTGATGCAATAGAGATTGAAAACGGCAAATCCAGCATCGACCCGGCCAAGTGCATAGGCTGCGGGCTCTGCCAGGGGGTGTGCACTTATGACGCGATTCACTGAGGCTCTGTTACTGGCGGTCCTGCTTATGCTGGCCGCGTGTTCCGCCCCCACAGATAACACGGGTCTCGTGGTGGACAACGACCTCTGCATAGGCTGCGGCGAATGCGAGAAGGTCTGCCCCTACAACGCCATCGAGGTCGTGGATGGCGACGCCGTGATCAACCCCACGCTCTGCCGCCTCTGCTACCGCTGCGTCGAGATCTGCCCGAAGGGAGCGGTGTTCTGATGAAAACCGTCATCGTTCTGCTCTGGGGGCTTCTCGCGAGCTGCATGGCACTGGGTGTTGAAGAGTACGCCCGAGTATCAGTGGCAAATGACAGCGTGAATTACGGGGGCGGCGCCTACCTCGACGCATCCGCCGGAGTCCGGCTGTTCGAGGGCCCGTGGCGCTTCCAACTCGACCAGACCTACAGGAAGGCCTCTGAAGACAATGCGGCGCTTCCCCGTTTTTCCCGGAACCGCTCTGAAACAACTCTTTCAGTGCGCTACCGAGCAGGCGGCCTCACGGTGCGGCCCGATTTCCGCTTCACCACCGACTTTGACAGC
Source organism: Candidatus Fermentibacteraceae bacterium (assembly GCA_046485185.1). GTDB lineage: Bacteria > Fermentibacterota > Fermentibacteria > Fermentibacterales > JCC-6 > UBA6080. The sequence goes on along the minus strand of JAWOHL010000061.1, from coordinate 5,947 downwards.
TCCGGCGTTGTTCTGCCCCGATCCGAGGGGATCGGCGAGCGCACAAGCTCGGTGCGCCCCGGTCTCAACCTGGGCTGGGAACTTCCCGGAACGGTCAGGCTGAGCGCCTTCGGCCGCTACTGGGACCGAAGCGTGTCCGACCAGGATGACCAGGACCTCGCCTGGGCAGAAACCAGGGCCGGGGGCGGCGCCGTCTGGTACACTCCCCTTGGCGTCGACCTTGGCGTCAGCGGCATGAGCCACAACACCGCGATCGAAGGGGCCGATTTCGACGAGACCTACAGCCGGGTGGACTTCGCGGCCAGCCTTGCCCCCCGGACACTGCCGACCCGCACACAGGTCATGGCCGACCTTGCATGGTCGGTTCAGGCCGGCGACGACCACAACGGCACACCACTTCCGGAAAGGGCCACCGCAAGGGTGCGGGCCGTTCAGACCCTTGCCCCGAACCTCACCTTCAACTTCACGGTGTGCCAGACCATCGACTTCGATGAAGACGTGACCAGGCTTGCTGCCTACCAGGCAGGCGCCAGGCTCAGGTACGCCTTCACGGGTTGGGGCGAACACCCCTCCAGCGTCAGCCTTTACGGCCAGGGCACCGAAAGCTCCATCAGAACCCGGTTCGGCGAACTGGAAACCCGTGTGGGCGTTTACCGGGGTCTTTCGGTTCTCGTGAACGGAAGGATATGGGAGGGCCCCAGCAGCATCACCGGCACCGGTGGCACCCGCAGACGTGAAACCTACGGGGGTGGTCTGGAATACAGGATGAAGAACGGTCTGTCCGCATGGTTCCTCATCCGCCGCCAGGCCTCCGAACTGGAGTACACCGAAGTTTGGAACTCCTTTCAGGGCGGTTTGGCCTTCTACCCTGCGGCCCACATCTAAACCTCAACCCGGAAAGGGGAGACAGTGGCGCTTGCAGAGGGGCTGAGCCTCGGGCTCGCCACGGGTGTGTCCTGCCTGGCCTCGTGCGGGCCGGTCTATGCGGCGTACCTGTTCAGCGAGAAGAGAAGCGGCCGGCAGTCGCTTCTGGTCCTGCTCACCCTGAACCTGGGAAGGTTCGCGGCCTACGTCTGCTTCGGGGCGGTCATAGGCATGCTGGGGGGCAGCATTCCTTCCAGTATCAGGATCCCCCTCTCCTTTGCGGGGTACATTCTCTTCAGCGTGTTCCTTCTGGTCAGCACGCTGAGGGTCAACAAAAAATGCGGGGGCTGCGGAGTATCACGCTGGACGAAGTTCACGGGCAGCCCCTTCCTTCTCGGAATACTCACGGGCTTCTCGATCTGCCCCGCATTCCTCATCGCCCTCACAAGCGCGTTCGATGCGGGGGGTGCCCTGAATGGCGCCCTGCTCTTCGCGGGGTTCTTCGTCGGAACAACGGTCTACATGCTGCCCCTTTCGGTTGCGGGGCTCTTCACGGCCCGCAAATGGTTCACTGTGGCAGCCCGCATTCTTGCCGTTTTCGTTGCCGTCTACTTCATGGTCATCGGTGTCAGGGGGCTTGCAGGGTATTACAGAGCCCCCGTCGACCCCAGACAGGTGAACGCCGCTGAAGACCCCGGGGTGTGGAACGCCATGAACCAGGACTCGCTTTACCTTCTGGTATTCACCGGCATGACCGGTGACAGGGGCCTTGAACTTGCCGCCGACCTCGCAAGTGCCGAGATGCCCCCCCTTGTGGTTATCGAGACGGATTCTTCGCGCTGGGGCGAAGCCCTCGAAAGGATCCCCGAGCTTTCGGGCGTGATCGGACCATCCTGGTTCGACGCCAGATCGGAAGCGGTGCTGTCGCAGTGGCAGCAGCTCGCGGTGACGGCGGCCGACGCCAGGAGGTTCAGGATGTTCGCCGTTGCGTACGAGCCGTACGACCTGGAGAGGGCGGGCATAGTTTACCAGTACATGAGCGGTTTCGGTTACAGGTGCGAGCCCGACTCGGGTTTCAGCTTTTTGGTCAGGGCTGACCTCGAATGCGTTTCATCGGACTGCTCGACCTGCCCGGCCCTTGGAAACTACTAGTCCTTCCAGACCCCTTTCCTGGAAGCCAGCATGTCTCCCGCAACCGGCAGGATCAGAACCACCAGCCAACCCAGAAGGAAGTCCTGGCTTCTGAGCCCGAAGTTGCCGTAGGCTGAAAGCCCCCTGGCCTGAAGCTCGCTTGCCAGCATCCAGAACATCCCCATGGGTATGATCCACCTTACGCTGGTGTTCCACCACCACCCTATGCGCATGCCCGAGTTCGAGTTGATGTAGGTCCGCATCTTCTCGGCAGGGAAAGCCCACCCTATGATCAGAAGCTGGCCAAGAACAACAAGCACCAGGGCAACACTGTTCATGAAGTGGTCCACGATGTCCAGAATGTAGAGCCCCGCGCCCGTCAGCATGGGAAGCCCCAGCAGGAACGCCGTCCCGCCCACGATCAGGTTGACCCGCTTGTGGGAGAGCCCCCACTTGTCCTTCAGGGAAGCGGTGACCCCCTCAACAAGGCTGAAAGCCGAATCAACGGCCAATGTGAGCAGCATGACGAAGAACAGAACCCCGAAGAAAGCCGCCCCCGGAAGGCTGGAGATGATGTGCGGGTAGGCGACGAACGCAAGGCCTGGTCCCGACTTCACGACCTCGCTGACGGGAACTCCCAGACGCGCCGCCTGGAACCCAAGCGCGCTGAAGACAGCAAGCCCCCCACAGAAGGCGGTCAGCGCATCGGCTATTCCGATGATAAAGGCGTTTCCCGCCAGATTGGCTTTCTTGGGCAGAAAGCTTCCGTAAGCGATCATCACTCCGAACCCAACGCTCAGGCTGAAGAAAACCTGTGTAAGGGCCGCCAGCCAGATGTCGCCGCTGAGAAGCCGGCTCCAGTCCGGCGTGAGGTAATAGGAAAGCCCCACCGCCGCACCCGGAAGTGTAACCCCACGAATTATGAAGACAAGAAGCAGCACCCACGGGATGATAACCGTGTAGTAGACGACGCGGCCCACGGTTTTGGTTCCCTTCCAGATGCTTGCGATGATCCAAACCCATGATAGGGCGAAGCCTATGAAAAGGGGCCAGCGGAAGCTTCCAAGGTCCCACGGCGAAGAAGTCAGCCCGAGGAACCGGTTGTAGAAGAAGTCCCCCGGCGAACCCATGAAGGTGCTGGCTTCGTCCACGCTGTCAAACCCGTAGAGAACGCCGTCGTAGGCTATCAGAATGGTGGAGATGTTCCTCACGACCCCCTCGGAACCGTCCACCGGAGAAATGAAGGGCCTGCCCAGAAGGTCTGCAGGAATTCCAGCCAGAAGCCTTGTTTCATCTCCTCCCATAGCCGCGATCGAAAGGTTCTCATCGATACTGGGGTTGTCGGCGAAAGCCCCGGCCTGTGCCCTTGAAGCAAAACCGTAGATGTTGCCCTCATGTACGACAAGGGTCGTGGGTTCGACAGCCACAACTCCGGAAACACGATTCACGGGCGAGACGAAAGGAGTTCCTTCCATCTCGAGGGGCACCGGCGTGAGAACATCCATGTCCGCAAGATCAGTGGGGGCAAGGGCTACGGAAGGGTCGGCGTGAAGACCTGGTTCCTGCCTCCATCCCTGTCTGGCGGCCTCGTAGGTGTAGTTCATGCACCAGCCCATGATTATGGCGTAGTAAACAACGATCACGAAGGAAAGCAGCGCCGCCATCCACCCAAACCATTCAAGTGACGGCTTTATACCCCTGAATGCTCCGGGAGCGGCCTGCCTGTACCTGTGTCCCAGGCCGAACTCGAGCATCAGAACTGGAATGCCGGCGATGAAAAGGCACGCGAAGTAGGCCACCAGAAAGGCTCCGCCGCCGTTGGCGTACGCGATGTACGGGAATCTCCAGATGTTGCCGAGCCCTATGGCGCTTCCAATTGCCGCCAGAATGAAGGCCCGCCTGCTTCCCCAGGTCTCCCTCATGGTCCCCCCTTTTTTGAAATGACTCCTCAGGCCCATGAATTAGTGAATCGGGGAGCAGGGGTCAAGAGGGTTACCAGAGGAATGCACTTTCGAGGGTCTTTACTTTTCTGCAACTCCTTGATATAGGATTAATGCATCAGTGAAACAAATGACCGTATATATAAGGAGAACACAAATGAAACTATCTATTCTGTTGATTGCACTTGCCAGTTTTGCAGAAGCTTCTGTTGTGTACGACGATTTCAGTGATGGGATTGCAGACTGGGACGAACGTTGTCTGCCCGCGAGCTGGTATTCCTCAGACGGTTTTGCATGGTGCAGTACTGAATCTTTATGCAGCGCTTTGGTTTTTCCAGGGCAGATCATCACCCAGAACGGGGTTATCAGTGCATACGGTTCAGGCGACCACACATTCGGAGTCGGAGCGCGACTCGACTCGTCAGACTTGGGCGTGTGTGCGTACATTTCCGTCGACTACCATCTTGCCAGGATAAGGAGAGTTGAAAATGGCACTACGGGAGAAATACTTACAACATTGATGTACAATTTTCCCGAAGGAGACTACATAGTCATATTCAACTGTACCGAAAGCAATCTGACCTTCAATATCGAACACGTTCAGTCTTCCCAAACCTGGGTGCTTAATGCCTACTCCGTAATAGACAACCACGCAGGTGAATGGGGACTGCTTGCCGGAGAAACCGTTGCCTGCTGGGACTGGGTGGAAATGGAGTACGACAACACGGGTGCAGAGGGTGAAAGTAGCTCCCGTGTTTCTCACCCGGGCATTTTCCCCCATCTCAACCCTTTCACGGGAAGCGTGATGATAACTGTCGAAGGTGCCTCTTCAGGGAGTTGCCTTGAGGTGTTCGACCTGTCCGGAAGGGTTGTTCAAAACATCGATGTATCAACGGGGACGGCGATGTTCACGCCGGAACTTCCAGGAATCTACTTGGCACGGTTGTACGCAGGGACTGAAACTACAACAGTCAAGCTGGTCTGCCTTCCCTGATCAGGTCTACAAGTTTGGCTGGTGAAGTGAGAAAAGCTAATGAAACACTGCCCATCGAAACCTTTACATTCCGATACGTCTTCACTATTGAGTAATTGTATCTATCGGCATTAAGTCTATTTAGAAAGGGTCAAATATGAAAGCTCTTGTGGTTTTGCCCGTGTTCGTCTGCCTCGCATTTGCAGTCACGATTTACGACGATTTCAGCAGCGGGATTGGTGGTTGGGATGAACGTTGTCTTCCTGCAAACTGGTATTCCTCAGGTGGCTTCGCATGGTGCGTTACTGAATCAATGTGCAGCGCTTTGGTTTTTCCTGGTCAAATCATCACCCAGGACGGCGTTGTTAGTGCTTACGGCTCAGGTAATCACACCTTTGGGGTGGCAGCAAGGCTTGACTCACAGGATACCGGGGTGTGTGCCTACCTGTCACCAGACGCAAACCTGGCACGGATACGAAGGATTTCCAACGGCATGATTGATGAGATATTTACGACACTTTACTACGATTTTCCCGTTGGAGATTACATGGTAGTCTTTATCTGCATGGGCGAAAGCATGACATTCACGATTGAGCACGTTCAATCCTCTCAGACATGGGTGTTGAACGCCTATTCGGATGATGATGTTCATGCGGGGGAGTGGGGGCTTCTTGCCGGCGAAACCACTGCATGGTGGGACTGGGTTGAGCTTCAATACGACAACACGGCAGCCGAGGGTGAAACATCCGGTGTTCTTCCGCAACCCGGGATACATCCCCAGCTCAACCCCTTCACGGGCAGTGTGATGATAACCGTCGAGGGTGCTTCGCCGGGCAGCACCATGGAGATATTCGACCTGTCGGGGAGGAATGTGCAGAACATCGATGTCTCTTCGGGAATGGCGATGTTCACACCGGAGCTTCCGGGCATCTACCTGGCAAGGCTGAGCGGAACGGCTGATACTCAGGTGGTCAAGCTGGTCTGCATTCCCTGATCACAACTCGCAGTTCGTCTTGACCTGCTTCTTTCCCGTCATGCG